>CAZOBX010000092.1:18821-20100 GCA_964578045.1 uncultured Kangiella sp.
ACGGAAACGCCTTTCATCCATTTTTGTTTTAGCTGTTTGGCTTTCGCTCTAATTTTCTCAATGCTAACACTCAGAAGGGCTGACTAAGCTGCACAAGTAATTTGAAAGCTATAAATATAGAATGAAATCAGCAAATCTTTGGCGCAAGTCTTGCGTGGTTCTAATCTGATTCAGTTTAGTTAAAGAGTAGAGTTATAGCTAATTATTAAAACTGCTAGATAATGAAAAATATCAGTCACTATAAGTTGTGCGCAATATAATAGCGTGCTATACAGGTTATGTTTTCAACAATCTTTAGTCAGGTGGAAAAAAATGTCACTCAGTCCTATCGGTATATTACACACAATTATTGGTATGGTTGCACTAGTTAGCGGCTTTAGATTGCTTTGGCAGACCAAACAAATTAGCTATCAATCACTTACAGGAAAGGTTTACCTGTTGGCGACTATTGTCACAGCCGGTTCAGCTCTGATCATTTTTAAGCATGGTGGCTTTAACGTGGCGCATGGTCTAGCAATATTGACACTTTGTGCGATTGCTGTCGGCAGTATTGTAGAAAAAACCGTAATTTTCAAATCGTGGAATAAGTACTTTGTTAATCTGTGTTATTCCAGTACCATCCTGTTTCATCTGATCCCAACAGCGACTGAAATTCTTACCCGATTTCCGATGGATGCTCCATTGGTTAGTTCGTTAAAAGCCCCTTTGCTCCAATATACCTTTATAGGAATTTTTATTGTGTTTTTGGTTTTGTTAATGTTGCAAATGAAATGGTTGAGGAATCAGAATTAAAGGGCTGTTAATTGACTGTCTGGTATTAGTTTTTTGAAATCTAAATTCTAGACCCTAATAGTGTAGCCCTGAATAAAACCAAAAATGAATTCTTAAAATTTGGCAAATATAGAAGTCCACCATACGGGGTAGGCTGTGTATTAACCTCACCAAATCGTACTTTTTAACGAGCACTTTAAGGTTAAAAAACTCAACTGATATATTCATATCATTAGCTATTATTATCAAATGAACCCCTAATAAGTCGTTACACGACTTTATAATGGTGATTTAGTACTTCTTGTAAAGTTTGTCTCTTACTTCAACTTATTTTTTTAAAAAATTGATTATAGATAATTTCCGAGTTTAGATGAGAGATATTCTTCCGAAGTGACACTTACAAATTAGCGATAGAGCAAAACTGGTTCTTACATGATGAAAAATCAACTTTCAAGAACGCACAATCATAGTGAACGTTAATTTTACATTTTTGGACACAGCTTAGACT
>CAZOBX010000093.1:0-20030 GCA_964578045.1 uncultured Kangiella sp.
TTCTGGCCTATTTCTCGACTGGCTGAACTAGTCAAAATCCCTGTGTCGAGGTACTGGAATATCGGTGATTAATAGCAAAAAGACCTATCTTTACCAGACGTATTATCAGGGTATCAATAATCATGAGCAAACAAGTATTAGTGACAGGTTCCAGTAAAGGTATTGGCCGGGCCACCGCTTTGCAACTGGCAAAAGAAGGATTTGAGGTGGTGCTTCATTGTCGCGCTGATCTTAGCGCTGCCGAAAATGTTAGACGCGATATTCAATCTTTAGCAGGAAAAAACGCGGTTGATATTCTCCAATTTGATATTGCCGACCGTGAACAGTGTCGAGAAATCCTGGAAACATATATGGCGACGAAAGGGGCTTTTTATGGCGTCGTTTGTAACGCCGGAATCGCCAGAGACAACGCGTTTCCAGCCATTGATGGGGAAGATTGGGACGCCGTACTACGAACCAACCTGGACGGTTTTTACAACGTTCTACACCCTCTCATCATGCCAATGGTCCGTGCAAAACAAGGCGGGCGTATAGTGACTTTGTCGTCGGTTTCGGGCGTTGTGGGCAATCGCGGACAGGTTAATTATAGCGCTGCAAAAGCAGGAATTATTGGGGCGACTAAATCACTGGCATTAGAATTAGCAAAAAGAAAAATAACGGTTAATTGTGTGGCGCCAGGTTTGATAGAAACTGATATGGTCAATGATTTACCAGTCGATGAAATAAAAAAAATGATCCCTGCCAGACGACTAGGTAAACCTGAAGAGGTGGCGGGTTGTATCGGTTATCTGTTTTCAGATTCCGCAGCCTACGTCACCAGGCAGGTCATTTCTATCAATGGCGGATTGGCCTGATGAAACGGGTGGTTGTTACCGGAATGGCCGGTTTAACATCTATAGGTCAGGATTGGCAAACCATTGAGAGTAATCTCAGACAACGGCGTAGCGGTATTTGTCGAATGCCTGATTGGGATCGTTTTGAAATGCTAAATACTCGTTTGGCGGGACCAATTCTTGATTTTGAAAAACCGAAACATTATACCCGTAAGAAAATTCGTGGAATGGGGCGGGTGGCTTTATTGGCGACTCGCGCGACCGAATTGGCTCTGGAAAATGCAGGTTTACTCGGCGATCCGGAAATTCAAAGTGGAAATATGGGGATCGCTTATGGCTCCTCCGGAGGAAGCTCTTCGCCAATAAAGGTGTTCGGTAATATGTTGCAAACCGGTTCGATGCTAGGCATGACCGCGACTTCTTATATTGAGATGATGTCACATACGGCGCCAGTGAATACGGCACTTTTTTTCGGCCTCAAAGGAAGAGTGATCCCAACCAGCAGCGCATGTACTTCCGGTAGCCAAGGAGTGGGTTATGCCTATGAGTCGATTAAATATGGCAAGCAAATTATGATGGTTGCGGGTGGCTCAGAAGCTCTGTGTGCGACACAGGCCGCAGTATTTGATACCCTGTTTGCGACCAGCACCCAAAATACTACACCGGAACTAACCCCGAGACCGTTTGATAGCAAACGTGACGGTTTGGTCATTGGTGAGGGGGCGGGAAGCTTGATTTTAGAAGAACTCGAGCATGCAAAAACTCGTGGTGCGACGATTTACGCTGAGGTAGTTGGCTTTGGTTGTAACTCCGATGGCAATCACGTAACCCAACCTGAAGCTGAAACAATGGCCATAGCGATGAAATTAGCACTGGAAGATGCTAATTTATCTGCGGGTGCAATCGGTTATGTTAATGCTCACGGTACCGCTACTGAACGCGGTGATATTGCGGAAAGCAATGCGACTATGAGTGTATTCGGATCTAATATGCCTATCAGTTCGCTAAAAAGTTATCTTGGACATACTCTTGGCGCGTGTGGCGCGCTGGAAAGCTGGATGAGTATCGAGATGATGAACAATGACTGGTATGCGCCAACGATTAACCTGGATAATATCGATGATCGATGTGGAGAACTCGATTATATTGTAGGTGATGGTCGAGAGTTAAAAAATGATTTTGTGATGAGTAATAATTTTGCTTTTGGTGGAATTAATACGTCCTTAATTTTTAAGCGATGGTAAACATCGAGTAGATAGCTCAAAAAATGATAAGCATGCAATATATTTAGCTCTGCTATTTTGTATTGTTGCTAAGTTAATAAAATTTTCAACCAGTGTTAATTAACCTCTAATTCCAAATTATCCAACAATCTCGGCTGTCCCATCCAAGCCGCGCATGCAATTAATATCTGGCTGTCAGTATCCGTCGCTTTTTCCAGATCGACCGCATTACAAATTTCAAAATAGTCGACTTTAAAGTCTTTAATTATTAATCGTTGAATGGCTTCCTTTTGCAGGCTGCCGTAGTTTCTTTTACCTGACCGTATTTGCGCGGCGATGGCTAGAATAGTTTTACGTAATTCAGCGGCTTTTTCTTTCTCTTCGCTAGATAAAAATTTATTTCGTGAACTCATGGCGAGGCCATTTTCTTCTCGGATTATCTCACCGGCAATAATTTCAATCGGCATAAAGAGATCTTCAACCATGGCGCTCAAGATCATATATTGTTGGTAATCTTTTTTCCCAAATACTACGACGTCCGGTCGTAAAATATTAAACAGGATATTGACAACGGTTGCGACTCCCCGGAAATGCTCGGGACGTGTTTCTCCGCACAGCCGTTCAGTTAGACGATTGACTTCTATGCTGGTATTCACTTTAGTGCCTAGCGGGTAAATGATTTCATTGGTGGGGGTGAACAGATAATCAACATTGATTGATTCCAGTTTTTCTATATCGTCCTTTAAGGTTCTGGGATATTTATCTAAATCTTCATAGGCACCAAACTGCATAGGGTTCACAAAAATACTACCCACCAGCACATCACAATGTTGTTGCGCTAGTTTAAAAAGCGATAAGTGGCCACGGTGCAGGTTGCCCATGGTCGGAATAAGCCCGATTTTTTTCCCCGCTTTTTTAAGCGCAATCAGGTCTTTTTGAATTTCGTGTGGATTCTGGATTATTTTCATTATTCAGGTCTTATATTACTTAGAACTTAGAACTTAGAACTTAGAACTTAGAACTTAGAACTTAGAACTTAGAACTTATTACACAAAACTATGCTCATCATCAGGAAAACTGCGAGCTTTAACGGCAGATATATAAGCTGTAATTGCTTCATTAATGGAATTCACATGTTCATACTCGAAGAAGTTTTTCACAAACTTAGGCCTGAAGTCACTATTGATGCCAAGCATATCTTGCATGACTAATACTTGTCCATCGGTTTGGTTGCCTGCGCCGATGCCAATGGTTGGAATTTTTAATTGCCGGGTAATTTTGCTAGCTAAAACAGCAGGTACGCATTCTAAAACCAATAAACTGGCACCGGCTTTTTCGATGGCAAGGGCGTCTTGCATTATTTGTTTAGCGTTAGCCTCATCTCGTCCCTGAACTTTGAAGCCCCCTAACGCATCGACCGATTGAGGAGTCAGACCTAAATGAGCACAAACCGGTATACCCCTTTCGACTAATTTTTCTATGCTAGAACAAAGCCACTCTCCGCCTTCCAATTTGACCATATTAGCACCGGACTGCATGAGCTTGGCGGCGTTTTCTAATGTTTGTGATTCGGTTGCATAAGACATATAAGGCATATCAGCAATGAGCCAAGCGCCATGGTTGGTGCTAGCGACACAGCGAGTATGGTAGGCCATGTTATCCATATTGACCGGAACGGTTGATTGGTGTCCTTGGATGACCATGCCCAAAGAATCGCCAACCAATATTATTTCAATGCCCAGCTCAGAAATTAGCTTAGCAAAACTTGAATCATACGCGGTGAGCACCGTAATCGGTTCACCGCACTCTTTTAGCTTTTGAATGCTATGTAAAGTTTGTTTTTTCATAATATTTTTCTCGAAACTCGAAACTGAATCCGAAGCATTCTACTGTAGTTAACAAAATCCCTGTGTCGAGGTACTAGTTCCTCAAATCCCGCGCCATTTTATTAAATCAGCGTCGGATTAAAATAATGTCTTCCTCCGCTGATATTTTCTATTCTATCTAACAATTGTTGATAGTCTTGCTCATTATTGACCAAATCGATTCCTGATGCATTAACAATCAGTAGTGGAGAGGCATTATAGTAATGAAAAAAGTCGGTATAAGCACTGGACAATTGATTGAGGTATTCATCGGTGATGGTGTATTCCATACTAATGCCTCGTTTTCGAATGCGCTTGAGTAATACGTCCGCCGGGGCTTGCAAGTAAATAACCAGATCTGGCAGCGGCGCGTCGATAGTCAGATTATCATAAACCTGCTCGTATAAATTGAGCTCATCAGCATCCAAATTGACCCGTGCGAAAAGACGGTCTTTATCCATTAAAAAGTCAGCAACATGGTTAGGAGCAAACATATCTCCTTGACGCAATTCTTGTAATTGGCGGGTTCGCTGAAAAAGAAAGTACAGCTGGGCAGGAAGAGCGCCTGTCTTAGCATTTTGATAAAATTTTTCTAAAAAAGGATTTTCGGCCGCCCCTTCTAATAACAACTCAGCGTCAAAAGATTTTGCCAACTTTTTAGCCAGCGTGGTTTTTCCAACACCGATAGGCCCTTCGACTGCGATAAAGGTCTTGTCGTTTATTTTCGTTTGGTCGTTGGTCAATGAATTGCAATCGATCACAGTTGTTGGATTCCTTGATTACCTATCTGTTTTACTAGCTCAGTTAATCGGCTGTTATCGGGCAATACCAGCTTGGGTTCGATTTCGGCCAATGGTACTAACACAAATGCTCGTTCTTTTAAGCCATAATGTGGCACGGTTAAACGGTTCTCTTCAATCACTTGATTGCCATATAGTAGCAAATCGAGATCTAATGTACGAGGTCCCCAACGATGGCTTGTCCTGACCCGGCCCTGAGCGTTTTCAATCTTCTGTAACTCATCAAGTAGCTCTACTGGAGTAAGCCAGGTTTCAAGTTTGGCAACCGCATTAATAAAGTCATCTTGATCTTGTGGTCCCATAGGCGGTGTACGATACAAGCTCGATTGTGCTATAAGGCGTGATTTTTTTAGCTCAGACAGAGCTGAAAGCGCGTTATTGACTTGACCTTTAGGGTTGTTCAGGTTGGCGCCAATTCCCACATAAACCGTTGAGTTCATATTCCTCAGACCGGATTGGGGTTGTTTCGTTTGGCCGGTCGTTTTTTTCTTTTGTAATTTTGTTTCTTCCTGTTGGGTTGATCGCCGACCTGGCTTAGCATTTCATTGCGTTTTTCTGAGTTGGCGTCTTGATATTCGGTCCACCATTTAGCCAGGGCTTTTAGTTTTGGATCGTTACCGGCTCTTAAACATAAAAAGTCATAGGCCGCTCTAAATCTTGGATGGCCAATCAAACTATTCACGCTTTTTCTACGCTGATTGAATAGTCTAAATTGCAACGACCACATTTCCTTAGCTATGGTCGAAAAACGTTTTGGGATGGCGATCACCTGGCGTTGTTTATCCATTACTATCGTCGCCGCTTTCTGATTTGCCTCATAGGCAGGCATTCCTTTGTCGGTCAATTCTTGGGTAAGATCTTGCAACGGTTTCCATAAAAATACGGCGAAAAGAAAAGCCGGCGTCACCGGTTGTTGGTTAGCAATTCGTTTGTCGGTATTTTGTAGCGCTGCTTGAATAAAAGCATCAAATTCTGAACTGGCATTGTTATGGTTATTATCTTCATGACAGGGTTCCTCGATACTAGCCACAGTTTGTTCAAACAAGTAACTGGCAACACGATGTTCGCACAGCGATTTCCATGTCGATTCTGCGTGTCCAGCCAGTAGCATTTTATTGCATTCATCCCATAATCTAGCTGAAGAGACATGGGTTAACAAACTTGCTAGTTGTTCGATCGGTGCAGCAGTTTTTGCTTCGATGGTTAAATTTAACTTACAAGATAATCTTATAGCTCTTAATATTCGGACCGGGTCTTCGCGATAACGGGCGTCGGGATCGCCAATTAAACGCAGCTTTCGCTCTGCAAGATCTTGCAGGCCTTCAGTGTAGTCGATGACTGAAAAATCCTTTACGGTGTAATACAACGCATTGACGGTAAAGTCGCGTCTAAAGGCATCATCCAGCATCGTGCCATAAACATTATCTCTGACTAGCATGCCATGATCGCTGGTTCTGGCGTGGTCATTTTTATCTTTTCGCTGATGTTTCGCAATTTTTTTATTGTCAGGAATGTTGGCTGCTTCGTGCCCGGCACGAAAAGTCGCTACCTCAATCACTTCTCTGCCAAAAAGAATATGAGCCAGACGAAAACGACGGCCGATCAATCGGCAATTACGAAATAAATCATAAATTTCTTCAGGAGTGGCATCTGTTGCAACGTCAAAATCTTTAGGCTGTAATCCGAGCAATATATCACGTACACCGCCGCCGACCAGATAAGCTTGATAGCCCGCGTCATTGAGTCGATATAATACTTTAAGAGCGTTATGGCTGATTTTTTTCCGTGAGACACAATGGGCGTCTCTTTTCAGGGTACGTGGCTTGTCGGCAAAACCTTTTTCAGTCTGATTGGGCTTTGCGGATGAATCTTTTGTTTTTTTGAAAAACAATCGTCTTAGAATACCAGTCATAAAATTTCTAGTCTTATAGTTCGCATAAAAAGCGAGCGATGTTTCTTACACCACGACCGGTAGCACCCGCCGAAAAAAGGTTGCCGGATGAATTTTGAAAACAAGCGGATAGATCAAAATGTACCCATTGTTTATTTTCAAAATCAACAAACCGGGATAAAAAGCCAGCAGCATTACTAGCCCCGCCAGCGCCGCCACCCGGCTGAGGTTTACTATTGGCGGTGGTGGCGTAATCAGAAGGGCAGTTATCCTGATGGAACGGTTCGAGTGGTAGGCGCCATAATGGATCATGTTCCTGTTTGGCAATTTGTTGGAATCGTTCGGCCAACGGATCGTGCATACTAAACATTGCATTGTAATGGTCGCCCATCGCAACACATGCTGCGCCGGTTAATGTGGCTGCGTTAATGATCACCGGGGCATTACTTTCGTCAGCTAAAATTAAACCGTCGGCTAATACGAGGCGCCCTTCTGCATCGGTGTTTACGACCTCTACGCTGACTCCATTTTTATACTTTAGAATATCTGCTAGTTTATAAGCGTGTCCGCTGACCAGATTTTCAGCACAACAAAGATAGAGTTTTACCCGTTTTTTAAGACCATTGCCGATGGCTAAGGCCAGCGCGCCGGTGACGGTACCGGCCCCGCCCATATCGCTTTTCATATGTAACATGCCAACAGAGGATTTTAAGCTATAACCTCCACTGTCAAAGGTGATTCCTTTTCCTACGATGGCTGCGGCTGGCACTTTGTCCGAACAGCCTTCTGGACAAAAATCGATTTCAAGTAATGCTGGTTCCCGCTCACTGCCTCTGCCGACGTTATAGATTCCAACCAAACCTGCTTTTTCAAGCTCCTTACCGCTGGTAATCTTGTAACTAACATGAGCTTCATCCAGCTGACTGATAAATTCGCCTGCTTGAGTAGCGAGTTGAATGGGTGAGAGTTCTTCTGGTGTACTATTGATAATTTTTTTGGTCCAGCTGAAGGTTTTGATCAGATTATCCAATTGTTTTTTCTGTTTATTGGGCAAATTGGCAAATTCGATGGTCGGCATTTTTTGTGGTGAAGAAATGCCTTGCCAGAAATGCCATTGTGCTTCGAGGTCCCAATCGCCGTTCAGCTTAAATGCAGGGATCTTGTTTGAGGTTAGTTTTCGCGCGGCTTTTTGTACTTTAAGTCTCTCGACTAAAGAGTCTTCTTTAGTCGAGAGATGTATAATTGCGCCATCAGCTGTATAACTCAGTAGGTTGTTTACTCCCCACTGTTTTGCGCAAGGTTGATAGCTAAGTTCGACGGTAAAAGGTTGACTCATGCAAGGTTCCTGAATTTTTCAATAATCTATTCGTAGGGTGTATCAGAGCGTTTTTTGCTAGAAATACACAGGTTTGTTTTTATTTTTATGTCAATGTCTGATTATGGCCAGACAGACGGCGTAATCCAAGTAAGGTTTTAAGTCTACAGCAGATGGCCCATTTTTCCGTGTTTGGTGGATAAATAATGTTCGTTGTGCGGATTTTTGCCAAATTTCATTGGGACTCTTTCAACCACGTCAATGTTGGCAGCTTTTAAGGCTTCCACTTTTATCGGGTTATTGGTCATCAATCGGATTTGTTTTATTCCGAGAGCCATTAATAGTTCTGCCGCCACATCAAAATTCCTTTGATCGGGCTCAAATCCCAGATTGATGTTCGCTTCAACCGTATCTTGTCCTTGATCTTGCAGCGCATAGGCTTTTATTTTATTGACCAATCCGATACCTCTTCCTTCTTGACGTAAATAAACCACCATGCCTCGACCTTGCCGAGCGATTTTTTCCAAGGCTGCATCAAGTTGTGGACCACAGTCGCAACGTAAACTAGCAAAAGCGTCACCGGTCAAACATTCAGAGTGAACCCTTACTAATAAAGGCTCATCGAGCGATAAATCCCCCATGCTCAGCGCCACATGTTCTTTACTGTCGGAAGTTTCTTCGAGCGCGTGTAAGGTGAAATCACCCCATTTTGTTGGTAATTTTGCTTGAACGGTCTCAATTTTTGTTGATTCAGCTTGCTTCATATGGCGATTGGCTCATCCCTAACGGGTGTTATTGTGCTAATTTTCCGATTGCTTTAAAAAAATACACGGACAAATTACGTAATACTATGTATTTTACACTTTATGATTATTAATAGGTAGAGGAAGTTACTAGGGTCTGTTCTAATAATTGAAGATGTGAGTTATTAATCCCATTAGCGTTTGAGCCTGTCCTTGAAATCTTGAGGTGGAACGGGTATATATTGGTGCGAGCCTGGAATAATTAGAGTTTTTTCGTGATGCAAGTTACAATGGGCACAGACTAAGCAGCAACCGATCCGCTTTTTTTGAAAAATACCAAACTTAGATTAATCAAGCCGAACCTGATTGTCACTGGATTGATATTCTTACTTTCCGGCTGTGCGTCGATGTGGTCGCAAAAAATTCCTAAAAGTCCTTTCGATGGGAATGTTTTGAGTTCTCCAAATTCATTGATAGCGGCTGAATTACTGCTCCTGGATATTGATAGGCTAGTGGACTTATTAATTGAGATCCATCCGGAACCTTTTGCGCTGATTTCAAAACACGAATTCTTAAAAAAAACCCAAACCCTCAAACAATCAATTCGCTATCCTTTATCAAGAAGCGATTTTTATCTTCGAGTTGCGCCGCTAATTGCAGAGTTAGGTGATATACATAGCCGACTTGAATTCCCTAAAAATCTGCAAAATAAGAAAGCTAATCACGTCAATGAGAAAACCCAGGGAAATAAACTCTTCCCGTTGGCGGTGTTGTATGAAAATAGTGGTCTATATGTGGCGGCAGATTTATCATTTCAACCAAAAGTGCCAACCGGCGCGATAATAACTGAGATCAATGGCGCACCAGTCGAATTCTTGTTGCAAGTTATGAAGCGAATGACCGCAAAGGAAACCGCCGCAGGTCAGCGGCGTAAGATCCAGGTGGATTTCCCCTGGTTGCTAGCCGTCATGGGCTACGCAAAATCCAATTACGATATTAGCTATCGGTGGCAAGGAAACCAACTTACTCTTAATGTGGCCGGTATTGAGCCGCCGCCAGATAAAATCGAGTTTACTGACGTATCACAAAATGAATCCATCGATGAAAATCATGACGGCAGTCAACAGTTGATTACTCAATCAAAGTCGTCTATTTCATTTTACGGTTTCAGCAAATTGACATCGCGAACTGCACTTTTATGGTTCAATGATTTTAACGAAGATCCTCAGATTTTTGAGTCATTTCTTGATCAACAATTTGAGGAACTTGAGGCTCAGGGGTTAACCAATCTAATCATCGATGTTCGATACAATGATGGGGGATTGTCCCAAAATATTAAAAATTTATTGAGTCACCTCACCACAAATTCGATATTCTGGGCCAAATCTGGCGAGATCAATATCAGTTTACCTCTCAAAAAACTGCACCAGGAAAAAACCAAACAACGGAGAAAAAACAAATATACCTGGGGTTTACAATGGCTGCCCTTAGAGTGGACTGATTCTCTGCAATACGAAATATCATGGAGTGATTCCGGCGAAATTGTCTCAGTTGATTTTGAAGCTATCGAACCAACCGATTCGGTCATTCCAACAAATATCCATGTGCTGACTAATGGCTTTTGTTATTCTGCCTGCAGTACCTTTGTCGCCGCAATCAATCGATATGAGTTGGCTGAAACCTTAGGTGAAATAACCGGTAGTTTCGCCAGGGTGCAATACGGTTATCCACTTAAGGCTAAATTGCCTCACAGTCAATTAAGTCTTGTCCTGCCTACCCTAAAATTAATTCTTGATCCCGAAATCGATGATCGGAAGGCCATTCTATTCGAAAATAACAGCTTGATCGTGCCCAACCAACCAATCGTCCGCAGTCCGCAACAGATAGAGAAACGCCGGGATACCATCCTCAACACCGCACTTAAACAGATTGAATCGATAAATATGCCTCGTTAAGCAGTTATAGCAATTCGTCTTTAGAAGGCGTTTTGTATCTAAAACAGAGATTTATATGATTTTTGGCATTTTTATCCGTTTGGGTCTAAACTTAGGGCAGGCCCTGATCGTCCCAGGGTGTGCATTGTGATGACTATTTGGGAGTAAACTAATGGCTAAATGGGTGACAGAAGTATTGGAGGATTTGCTCCATCAAATCAATGAAGTTCCTTATACAGACAACCGAGAAGGCCAGCAGTTGACCATTTTGATGAATGGTTTTGCCCAATTAAACAATAAAACCATGGATCGCGCGGCAACCAAGACCCGCGAAGAATTCAGAGGCTGGAGTTTAGATGATGCAGCCGCGGAGCCCGTTGTGGCTAAAAAACCGGTGAAAAAGAAGAACGACGATGCTGCCGATGAGCTGACTCGGCTAAGGCCGATTAGATAGCTTGTGGAGTAAGAGTTACCGAAGAAAAGCTCAATTTTCGAAATATCTTAAAATATCATACTAAAGAACTTAGAACTTAGAACCGTATTAACCATAAATATGGCTCTTTAAAATCATTCATTATGGCGATCGGCACCTCTCCAGTGCTATAATCCGCGCCCAATTTCCATTATTCTACTTTCAAAGTTCCAACATATCCATGAGCAAAAAACTATATATCAAAACCTGGGGTTGCCAGATGAATGACTATGATTCATCTCGCATGGCCGATTTGCTAAGCAAAACTCACGAATATCAGATTACCAAGGATCCCAAAGAAGCGGACCTTTTGGTGCTGAACACTTGTTCGATCCGAGAAAAAGCTCAGGAAAAGGTCTTTTCAAAATTGGGTGAATGGAAAAACTTTAAAAATGACAAGCCCGATCTGATGATTGCGGTGGGTGGCTGTGTGGCTAGTCAGGAAGGCGAAGCCATTCGAAGCCGTGCTCCACATGTGGATATGGTGTTTGGCCCGCAAACCTTGCATCGTCTACCCAATATGATCAATGCGGTGAGAGAAGATCATAAACCAGTGATTGATACTTCATTTCCTGAAATCGAAAAATTTGATGTTTTGCCGGCTCAAAAAGTCGAAGGCGTGAGTGCGTTCGTATCGATTATGGAAGGGTGCAGTAAATATTGTACTTTTTGTGTGGTGCCCTATACCCGCGGTGAAGAAGTTAGTCGTCCCTTCGATGATATTATTGCCGAAGTGGTAGGGGTGGTCCAGCAAGGCGTGCGAGAAGTCAATTTGTTGGGGCAAAATGTGAATGCCTATCGTGGTAAAACCTATGATGGCGGTGAGTCGGATCTGGCCGATTTGATAGAGTTGATCGCTGCGATTGATGGCATAGACAGAATTCGATTTACTACCTCACATCCGGTTGAATTTTCACAAAGGCTAATTGACGTTTATGGCAAAGTGCCTGAGCTAGTGAGTCATTTACATTTACCAGTTCAAAGTGGTTCGGATCGCATTTTAGCCGCAATGAAACGTGGTCATATGATTTTGGAATACAAATCTAAAATAAGAAAGCTGAGAAAAATAAGACCTGATTTGAGTATGTCTTCTGACTTTATTATCGGATTTCCAGGTGAAACCGACAAAGATTTTGAAGATACCATGAACCTGATCGCTGAAATCGACTATGACATGAGTTTTAGTTTTATTTATAGCGCGCGTCCAGGTACACCTGCGGCGGAAATTTCGGATGAGACGCCGTTGGAAACCAAAAAGCAACGCCTGTCGTTATTGCAACAACGACTCAATCAGCAAGCCCAAGCACACGCCAGAAAAATGGTGGGGACGGTACAAAATATATTAGTAGAAGGTCCGTCGAAGAAAGATCCTATGCAGCTTAGAGGGCGCACTGAAAATAACCGGGTGGTTAATTTTGATGGGCAGCAAAATATGATAGGGCAGTTTGTTAAGGTCAAGATCACCGAAGCCTTGCCCAACTCCATGCGGGGTGTGTTGGCAGAGAATGGTGGAAAATCATAAATGGGCAACCCAAGTTTAGAGTTTGTTCTCGATCCTTTCAATAATCAAAAGCTGGCTAATTTATCCGGGCATATTGATGAAAATTTTCGCCTTATCGAAAAACGCATGGGAGTGGAAATTTCCAATAGAGCCAATGTATTTAAAGTCACCGGTGAGCAAGACGCGATCGAAATTGTTGAAGAGATGTTAGTTGAACTTTATGATGAAATTAGTGAAGACCAACCGTTAACCATTGAATCCCTTCATGTGGTTATACAAACGGGTTGCCGGGCTTTAACCGACACCAATCGAAGGAAAAAAAACAAGCATCTGGTGATTTCAACCAAGCGCGGACAGATTAGACCTAGAGGATTGAATCAACAAAAATACGTTGAGAATATCCTGTCCAGTGATATTACGTTTGGGGTGGGACCCGCCGGAACCGGGAAAACTTATTTAGCGGTGGCTTGCGCAGTCGATGCGTTGGAGCGACAGGAAGTACGGCGAATTATCCTCACCAGACCCGCAGTTGAAGCAGGCGAGAAGCTCGGTTTTTTACCGGGCGACCTTAATCAGAAAGTCGACCCCTATTTAAGACCTTTGTATGATGCACTTTATGAAATGTTGGGTTTTGAAAGAGTGGCAAAACTGGTAGAGAATCATGTGATAGAAGTGGCACCCCTTGCATATATGCGTGGCCGAACGTTAAATGAGTCCTTTATTATTGTCGATGAAAGTCAAAATACCACTAAAGAACAAATGAAAATGTTTTTAACGCGTATTGGTTTTAGTTCAAGAGCAGTGATCACCGGTGATATTACTCAAATCGATTTACCCAGTGGTAAAATGTCGGGGTTACGTCAGGCGATTGAGATTTTGGACGATGTTAAAGGCATAAGTTTTAGTTTCTTTCAAGCAGGTGACGTGGTCAGACACCCTGTTGTGCAGCGAATTGTGGAAGCTTATGAAGCGATGGAAGCTAAAGAAGGCTAATTGCTAAAGCTGAGGTAAAATTAGAACTATAATGCACCCCTGGTCGGGAGGTTTAGTCCTCAGCTTGATCAACTCTGCAAAATTTACTTGGAAGGGCTTGCCGAGCTACTTATAAATTCTTTTTCCATTTTAGTTGGTAAAACGCTTGATGCAAATAGAACTAGACCTACAAAATACTATCGACTCCAATCGAATCCCTGCTTTCGAAAAAATGCAAAGCTGGATCCTTGCGGTGCTCGAAAAAGTCGATAATAATTTCGAAAGGCCAGAGATGACCGTCCGGATCGTTTCTTGCGAAGAAAGCCAGCAACTTAATTCAGACTATTGTGGCAAAGACAAACCTACCAACGTACTGTCCTTTCCTTTTGAAGCTCCTGAGATGATCCCTGCAGAAGAGTTAGGTGAGTTTCTGGGTGATTTAGTCATATGCGAACAAGTCCTTCAGCTGGAAGCAGAACAACAAAATAAGTCCATTGACAGCCATTGGGCTCATTTGATTATTCATGGGGTCCTGCATTTGTTGGGGTTTGACCATATCGAAGTGCAAGACGCAAACCAGATGGAAGCACTTGAAATTGAATTGATGAAGGAATTGGGCTTTGAGGATCCTTATTAACTTTTGAGGTGTGGAGCGGTAATGAACATCTGGCAAACCATTCAATCTGAAATTCAAAACGTCACCCAGAGACCCTTCCTAATGTCTGAGAAACTCCCTGTAACGGGAGGTGATATCAATCAAGCATTTCGTTTGATAGGTGACGAATGCGAATATTTTGTAAAACTCAATTCCAGTGAGTATTCCGATAGTTCTTTCGGGAATCTTCAGGACTCAAAGCATTAGAGAAAACTAAATCTTTTAAGATTCCAAAAGTAATTACTAAAGGCATGTTTGAAGATCAAAGTTATCTTGTTTTAGAATTTATCAGAATGCACAGACAAGGCGATATCGTCGATTTCGCGGAAGCGCTGGCTAGTTTGCATCTAACGACCCAAGAAAAATTTGGTTTTAACGAGAATAATTATATTGGAAGAACAGCGCAGATAAATCAATTTCAAAGCGACTGGGGGGAATTTTTTGCCGAACAACGAATCGGATATCAGCTCGAATTATTGCGCCAAAAAAATGTTCCCCATTCATTGATAAAGAAAGGTTTGATACTTGTACAAAATCTACCGGATTACCTGAATAAACACCAACCTAAAGCCGCTCTGGTTCATGGCGATTTATGGCAGGGAAATTATGCCTTCAATCGAGTCGGAGCGCCGGTAATATTTGACCCTGCCTGTTATTATGCGGATCATGAAGTTGATCTGGCAATGTTGCTACTTTTTGGTGATCCAGGACAAAATTTTTTTAATTCTTATAATCGAGTTTACCCAATTGCCCCCGGATTTTCTAGCCGAAAAAAAATCTACAATCTTTATCACATTCTTAATCATGCCAATTTATTTTCAGGCAGTTACATTGCACAAGCTGACCAAATAATTGTGGACTTGCTGCTCTCGATTAAATCGGATTGATTATTGGAGGCTAAAGTGAACTTTAATTTCGAAGTGCGTGGTAAAAATTTTGGCCCTAGTGCACTGGTAAAACATACCAATAAATTGAAAAAAAATGAAAACCTGCTCCACCTAAAACAAATAAATGCCAGATTGCGTGGTTAAAAACAAGCTTTTTCCAGGCATAAAAAATAGCGCCAATGGTATAACAAATCCCGCCTGCAGCCAGTAACGTTAATCCCTCTGAAGAAACATTGGCCAACATATCTTTGCCGGCAATTAAAATGAACCAACCCATAGCCAGATAGGAAGCCAAACTAGTTTTTGGAAAACGATGACCAAGAAAAATCTTAAACAAGACGCCCAGCAGTGCGATCGTCCAAATTGCAGTGAGATAATAATAACCACCACTATTTTCTAAACTGATTAACATATAGGGCGTATAGGTTCCGGCTATCAAGCAATAAATGGCACAGTGGTCGAGGGTTTTCATCAGCGCTCTAGTGGATTGATTAGTCACTGAGTGATAAATAGTCGAGGTCGAAAAAAGCAGGATAACGCTCAATCCATAAATAATAGCGCTGGCTATTCGAGTGGCATCATTGCCGGCAGTCAGTAACATCATCACTAAACCGATGATACCCAAAATAATGCCAATGCCATGACTGGTTGAGTTGGCAAACTCTTCCGCTTTGCTATAAACATTGTTCAGAACGGCTGAAGTAGTCTTTTCGGCCGGGACTTTCAGGTCAGATTTATTTTTAGATTGCACGGAGTTACTGCTCTATATGGTCATATTAAACAAGCGCGGCAGTATAACAAATGTCTAATTTGAAGTCTGCCTATACATCTTTATTTGTACGAAAACTAGACAAATGTCACAAATCGATATAATATGGGCATAGGTTTTGACAAAGGCAAACTTACACGAAAGTGTCAGTGCGCAAAGCTACCGGTCTAAGGATCCAGAGATCTATGACGGCGGAGTTACCGAGACTAGCAATACTTCTCCGTTCCCCCCCGATGCCACCTTTGCCATACCATGGATTGAATAGATACTCAGTATCTGTTGAATTACTTCTAAAAAATCAACAGCTTAGAGTTGCTTAGCTGGCTTTCCAGTTGCTCTGTTGTTGGTTATTGAATCTTAGGTCAATTTGCATGGCGAAGTACCTGGTCACAAAGAAAATAGACATTGCCGATCTACGCATCGGCATGTTTGTGACTTCGCTACCGGTCCCCTGGAGCGCCACCGAGTTCCCACTAAAAGGGGTATTGATCAAATCGTCACTCGATATCGTTAAACTTTCACGATATGGCAATCAGGTCACCGTCGACCAAAACAAAAGCCAATCTAGTAATGCTGTTCAAAGCCTGGCGTTATCCAAAACCACAACTAACAAAAAAACAAATTCCAGGGCCATTTGGCAAAAGCTTTGCACCGAAAAGTACCAAATCGAAAAACCAATTGCTAAACAACTGAAACCGGCTCAAAAATTACTTGACCGTGTTCAAGATGTCTTCGAAGAACTTAAGAAAGAACTAACTAGCATCGATTTACAATCTGTAGAAAAAATAAAAGTCGTTAGTTACCAAATTGTATCTTCCTTATTGGAAAATCCTGATGCGTTATTATGGTTGACCAAAGTTAAAATTCAACAAGGAAGGGTTTATGATCATACGGTCAGGTGTGCGATTTGGGCCACCCTGATGGGACGCTCCATGGGGTTAAAGCAAACCTCACTTAATACCATGATTGAAGCCATTTTATTAGCCGGGATCGGAAAAGCTTATTTACCACGAGCCGTTTGGAAGAATCATCGTCCAGCTGAAATGAAACCAGAATTCGCCAGGTCGGTTAATATCACAATTACAAAGCTCAGTCATTGCAACGTCGATCAACGAGTACTGGCGATAATTGCTAACATGAATGAGCGTTATGATGGCAGTGGTTATCCTTGCCAAAAATTACAAGATCGAACGCCTTATCTTGCACAAATAGCAGGACTGGTGGAAACCTTTGATTTACTTTTACACCCAATGCTTAGCAAAAAGAGACGGGCGTTTGGTCAAGCCTTATCCAAACTCTATTGTTTTAGAGATAGTTTGTTTAATGCCTCGCTGGTAGAAGAATTTATTTTTGCTACTGGCCTCTATCCCGCTGGAACTATTGTCGTATTGTCTAATGGGTATCGCGGAGTGGTCGTTGAGCAAACTAAAGATCGGCGGATCAGGGCGACGGTAGCCATCACTCATGATGCACAAGATTACCGACTTCTAAGATACGAAATAGCCCAATTAGGGCACGGGAAATATCAGGATATCACTATTAAACAAGAAGCCAATTTACATCAGATAAATTCCGATGATATGAAAAAAATCAACCAGTTGGTCAGTAAATATCAACAGGGAATTGTGGCTAATTTTTTAACTTCAACCAGACAGCTACTTTCGCGAGATTAGAGGTTAAGTTAGATGCGAAAAAGCAACTTGCTCAAAGAAGCGATTAGTTCTTTGCGCAAAATAGGTTTACGTAAAAAATCATCAAAGATCTCTCGCTTATCTGCCGATTCACGATCATCCAATGCGGAAGCTGTTACCGCAACGATTAACGTATCTAGTTCTTGTTTAATAATATTGGCTGCCTCATAGCCATTCATTACCGGCATTCTGACATCCATTAAAATCAAGTCTGGTTTTTCAGAAATGGCCAGCTCAATTGCCTGTCGACCATTTTCGGCAAGAAGAATTTTGAATGGATAGGCTGTGAGATATTTTTTTAGAATTATACGATTGGTTTCTATATCATCGACGACTAATATAGTGGCATGAGCAAAGGGCGCCTGTTCTTGATCAAGGTTGACAGCTTTTTCACTCTTGGTTATTTCAAGATCTCTTAGGGTTAGAGTGAAACAACTTCCAACATTTAGCTCACTAGTCAGAGTCAGGCTGCCGTTCATTTTTTCAGCAAGTTTTTTGCTGATAGAAAGTCCTAAACCTGTTCCGCCGAGCGGATTATCTCTGGCAATTTTATTTTGTACGAAATGATCAAAAACAAATGCTTGTCGTTCTTTCTCTATCCCAACGCCGGTATCCGAGACTTCAATCCTGAGATCTATTTTTGATTCGATCGAAGTTGGTGTGACCGTTATTTTTAGTTTAACAAATCCTTTTGAAGTAAATTTATGAGCATTGCCAATAACGTTTATCATGATTTGTCGAAGTCGATTGCCATCTATTATCACCGTTTCTGGACAGGTTGAAGGAATATCAACCGAAAATACAATGTTCTTTTCGCGCATGGGTACAACGAATAATTGATTCACTTCATCGCAAAGCTTTAGAATATTAGTCGGTCTATATTCAATGTTTATCTTACCGGCTTCAATTTTAGAGATTTCTAAAACGTCATTAATGATATGTAATAAACCGCTGCTGCCTACTTTTATTGAGTCCAGGTATTGACGTTGTTCTTCATTTAAAGGGGTGTCATAAAGCAGTTCGGAAAAAGCGAAAATAGCATTCATCGGTGTCCTAATTTCATGACTCATATTGGCTAAAAAATCCGATTTCGCTCGGTTAGCCTTATCGGCTTCTTCGCGAGCAATAGCCATTTTTTTCTCAGCATCTCTGCGTAATAGAACTTCCCTTTTTAACTGAGTAATCCATAAAATGGCGAAGCCAATGATTAGACCGGAAGATAACAGTATTTTCCAAATGATTGATGGGTCAATACCTTGTTCAATTTCTACGCCAAACCAATTGTTGATAACTCTTCGTTTATCTTGCTCACTTATTTTATTTAAGGCTTTGTTGATAATGGATACGAGTTCCATATTTCCTTTTGCGACCATAAATCGAACTTCAGACATTTCATCCAGAGTTCCTGATATTTTCAAACTCGTAAATCGGGAGTTTTTTAAGCGATAAATTGCTACTGCCAATGTTCCCAAAAAAGCATCGGCTTCCTCATTAAAAACCGCAGCAAAAGCCTGTTCAAGTGTATTCACCAGTTTCAATTTTATTTGAGGATGATTGGTTCGCAGGTAATCGATGGCGTAATAACCGGTGGGTGCGACAACAGTTTTACCGTAAAGCTCGTCTATCTGTTGAATATAGGAGTTCCCTTGTCTAGTGACAATCGCCATTTTCGATCTGAAGTAAGGTTCGCTAAAATCGGCAAAGCTGTCCCTTTCTGGGGTGGCGATGGTTGCTAAAGCTAAAGTGATCTGTTTTCGCTTTATCCTTGTAATGACCTGGTCCCAGGTTTCCGAAGGAATAAACTCAAATGAGATCCCTGTCAGTTTTCTAATGTGCTGAAGAAATTCAGGAGAAATTCCTTCTAATTCATTTTTTCTGTTTAAATATACAAAGGGTTTCCAGGATACGTCATCACTGTAATAAACGACTGGATGATCTTCGATCCATTTTATTTCCAGTGGTGTCAGTTCAAGCTGATTGAAGCTCTCTGATATATAAGTTTCATTCGAGTTTTCAGCCCCAGAGGATATCAATATACCAACCGCACAAAGACAGGACACTAGCCAAATTTTGACGAGTCGATAGACCAAGGATTTTGAATTTAAGATTCTGATTATTGATCTCATATTAGGAATGATGACTCGGTATCCTAAGATTAGCCAAGGTAGCGGTTTTATGCAAGGATGAGGCGAACAACTCAATGGATTCGATGCGGTGATTCCTCGGATCGGCGCTTCGGTCACTGTTTATGGCACCTCCGTTTTACGCCAATTTGAAATGATGGATGTTTATCCTCTAAATGAATCGGTTGCGGTCACACGATCCCGCGATAAACTGTGTTCTATGCAACTGTTATCCCGAAAGGGTATTGGCATGCCAATCACCGGTTTTGCCAATAAACCGGATGACATCAGGGATTTGATCAAGATGGTTGGTGGCGCACCATTGGTGGTGAAGTTATTACAAGGCACTCCAGGGA
>CAZOBX010000094.1:0-19876 GCA_964578045.1 uncultured Kangiella sp.
GAACTGGTCACACAGCTACCATTAGTGGCGCTACTGGGGAGCTGATTATAGGTCAAGCTGATGACTTGGCTGGTTTTTCATCTCGCGGTCCTAATGCCACGGTTCCTGATATTATGGTGCCCTCGGTTTCTGCGCCGGGTGTTTCAATTTATGCCGCTTATGCAGATCAACATTTTGGTCACGATGTAACGGGACCTGCACCATCTGATTTCGCTTTCTTGCAAGGCACTTCAATGTCGAGCCCGCATGTTGCTGGAGCCGGCGCTTTGTTAAAGTCAGCGCATCCTACTTGGACACCTGATAATATTCGCTCTGCACTGATGCTAACCGCAACTTCCGATATGAGAAAAGAAGATGGCACAACGCCTGCTGATATTTTCGATATGGGTTCAGGGCGTATTCGTGTTGATTTAGCGGCTGCAACAGGCTTGATCATGGATGAAACTGAAGCAAACTATCAAGCGGCTAACCCGGATGATGGTGGTGATCCTAAAACTCTCAATATTCCAAGTATGGGGAACACTTCGTGCCAAGGTACTTGTAGTTGGCAACGTACTTTCACCGCAACCATGGACGGAGACTGGACAACATCTTCGACTATTAGCGAATCTGATATCGGATTAACCGTTACCCCTGCAACTTTCTCTATATTGGCCGGTGAGAGTCAAACGATTACTGTGACTGCCGATGTCATTGGGTTAAGAACTGGCGACCAGGCAACAGGCGTGGTTACTTTAACACCAGCGGACGTTAGCGTACCAACGGCTAATTTGCCTTTATATCTAACGGTTAATACCAGTAATATACCAGCGCAAATCGATATGGAAGTACACCGGGATTCTGGCTCAATCGTGTTAAGAAATACGCTTGCATTGGAAATTTCAGAGTTTACACCTCGCATATTCGGTCTGTCTAAAGCAACCGCTTTAGAACTGGCAGTCGGTCAAGATAGCGCTAACGGTGATTGGGAAGACGATTTAACCGATGGCGTTTCAACTAGTTGGTTCACATTAGAGGAAGCTTCACAGTTTCTATATGTTGCTATCGCTAATGCTGAAGCACCAGATTTTGATCTCCGTGTGGGTATCGATGCAAATGGCGATGGAATTCCAAGTTCTGATGAAATCATTTGTACAGCCGCTTCAGGTGCAACAAATGAAGTTTGCGAAATTCCAGAGGTTGATGCCGGCGAATATTGGGTCACGGTTCAAAATTGGCTTGCATCTGATCCTGAAGCGATTGACGGATTTACCTTATATATTGGCTATGTTCCAACTGAGTCTGCTGACAACTTGAGCTTGGCCGCTCAAGAAAGTAGCGACGCATTTTCACCATTTGATATTCGCCTTTCGTGGTCAGAAAATATGGAAGAAGGAGATATTTTCATCGGTGCGTTCGATGTTGCAACCGATGCAACTGAAGAAAATATGGGTAATCTGGGAAATACCATAATCGTAATGACTCGCGGAGAAGATGATGTTCTGCTGACAGTTGACGATAACAATCCTGCAGTTGGTGATACGGTCACATTTACGATGTCAATCCTTGCGAATATGACCGACGAAGACGTCGTTTACTCCGTGGAAAGCGACATCCCTGCTGGTATTGAAATTGATCCTGCGAGTATTGTTGCTTCAAGTGGCGATGCTTCGATGATAACCGGTGGATTTGATGGAACAAAAATAATTTGGGGAGGCACTCAGGAGGGTTTATTGGGAGCAGAGCCGTCTTATATAATTACTGATAATCTATCAGATGCTAGCTGCGTCTTGCCAAACTTTGGCCATGGTGGTGCTTACATTAATATCGCAGATTTAGGACCATTTGATTTTGAACCATTTGAAGGCGATAGCGTTGGTCTTCAGTTTTCAACTTCTTTTCCTTTCCTAGGCGAAGTTCAGTCTTCTTATGTTCTTACGGATGATGGTTTTATATCGTTTAGTTCAGATGACTACGCAGATTGGGCTGGTAATGCCTTTGTTAACCAACCATTACCGTCTTCTGTTACTCCTCACGCGGTTCTTGCGCCTTTTTGGCGTGATATGCAAATTGATAATGCATCGGGATCTGGCGTCACTGTAGTAGGGAATGCAACTTGGACAATTATTGAATGGGATGATATGCGCCACTATGATTACCACAACGGAGATCCATCCGTAGATGATGTAATGGATTTCGAAATCGTATTAAATGTGGTCACTGGTGAATTTATGTATGCTTATGATAATGTGACCCACAATTTAGGTGACATTCTTGGACAGACCGTCGGTTGGGAAAATCCGACCGGGACAGCGGGCGAAAACTTAGTTTATGCGCCTGACGTTTATGGATTCCTAACTGGTACTCCAGTAGGATCTGCCGCAGATATAACCTCTGGTCTTATTATTTGTCATACGCCATTTACACCTAATGCGCCAACTACGATTACCTTCACTGGTACTGTAGCTGAATCGGCTGCTGGTGCGTTATTGAGCTCAGTAACAACTAGCGATTCTTCAAGCATCGGTGCCGAAACTGCTATGTCTAATATGGATATTAATGTTCAGAGCAACTTAGTAGTCACCGCAATTGAAGACACAACCGTTGCTGAGGAAGGTACTGTCAGCGGATTAGTTGTCGAGTACACTGACAATGATGCAGTTGATAATACTATTACCGTTACTTCGGATAATGGTACAGCGTCAAATATCAGTGGCAATACTTCTGGTGCTACTTTCGATATCACCCCGAATGAAAACTTCAACGGTGATATGGTTGTGACTGTAACAGTAACGGACAATGAGAAGCCTGCTGATAGTGTATCTACAAGCTTTACAGTTGCCGTTACTGCGGTTAATGACGCCCCAGTGGTCAATTCAGTAACTGTAGCTCAAAGCTTTAGTTCTGGCGTGAGTACGCTTGCATTGGCAGTGTCTGGCAGCGATGTGGATGGCGATGATTTAACTTATTCATGGACTCAAACATCAGGTCCAGGTGTAACGATTACAGATTCATCTTCCGCAAACGCTACTGTTAGCAACGCGAACGCAGAAACGGGCACTTTGACTTTTGAAGTAACTGTTAGCGATGGTAACCTTAGTGCAACGGGTACTGTTTCAGTTGATGTTGTAAAGAAGGAGGATGGCGATTCTGGCTCTATGGGCTTCTTGTTATTGTTCTTAGGTATTCCTCTGTTATTTAGAAGAAGATCTTAATAGTAACTAAAAAGTAGTAGTATTAAGGGCAAGTCGTATTTATGCGGTTTGCCCTTTTTTAATTTATAGATTCTAATAAACACAGCTATCTTATAGCGAACATATTACCTATTAAATTCGCTTAATATGGAATAGTAATAATCTTTGTGGACACAAAACCAAAGTATTCAACTAAGGTTCAAAGATTTGCACTACCTATTCAAAATTGAATTATTTAGTTAACTCACATTATAAATGTCTAGCTCTACTCAAATTAAAAATAACACCTGTGATAGCAAGCTGCTAAGTCTGTTTTTATCATGTTTTTACGTGCAGTCGACTCTCGGTTTACATGACGTAGATTTAAATGTTTAATGAGTGGTTACAGCTGACATAAAATATAAGCGACCTAATTACCGCTGACTCATCGAAAACCTTTCCCACGCCTCCGCAAACGGGTAAGGGGTATTCGGGCTTTGTTGAAAGGGGAAATTACTACTTGGAGCTCACAAATATAAAATCAGCTTGAATTCTCAATGGTTGTTTGGTACAATTGTAACAGATGGATTGCCGTTGTATGTCAAGCGATTTTGGACCTTTTTTGACTAAATACCGCTAAAAAATAAAGCGCTCTATTTATATTGACGACAGTTATGATCGCAGTTATATATAAAAATAACACGTTAAACAAACTACTGCGGCTAACTGGACTAATAAACAACTAAAACAACAAATTCTTAGCCTAGAACGTTTGACTCGTCGAAAAATTCTGTTTATAGTCGGCACATCGTGCACATGTGAACATTACATTGCACTTTGTAAGTAAAAGTTTCGGCTGCTTTGATAATAATTACATTAAGTAACTAAGTAGCAGTTGTTGGTAAAATATGGAGCGTTGTTTGTGTCAAGTTGCGATTTATCGCTACGTTGGCAGTTGTCCATTGGTTTATTTGTAGATCATTTACTGACCACCAAATTTATTTCAACCCTAAAAAAATAATTAGGAAGCCACATGCATAGTCGCAACAAAAAAAACCTACTTAAGGCCACAGCGTTGACGCTGACTGCCTTATTCATGGCAGGGAATGCTCTTGCAGCAGGTCCTTACGATACATCCGTTACAATTGAAAAGAAAATCAACAAGGACACAATCAATGCTCAAAAGCGGGTCGACCGTTTTGCCGAGCAAGCGGTTGATCTTAGTGCTGATTATAAGTCAACACTACAGTTGATAGATAGTCTACGAATCTACAATAATCAGCTGGAATTACTGATTAAATCTCAAGAAGGTGAAATCGTTACGATCCAACGAGAAATGGATACCATCGATGCGACCGAGCGTGGCGTAATCCCATTGATGAATGAGATGATTGCATCAATCGATCGTTTTGTGCAGATTGATATTCCTTTCAAAAAGGAAACACGTACGGAAAGAATCAACAAGTTAAAAAACTACATGATTCGCGCCGACATTCCTAATTCCGAAAAATACCGAAAAATCCTTGAAGCCTATCAAGCTGAAATTAGTTACGGTGAAAGTATTAGTGCCTATGAAGATAAAATTGTTGATGGCACCGAGGAGATCAGAGTCGATTTCTTACAGGTTGGTCGCGTAGCGCTGGTTTATTTGACCTTAGATGGCACTAAAGCCGGTTTTTGGAATATTGAAAAGAAACGTTATGAAGAGTTAGATGACTCTTATCTTCGACCGATCGAAAATGGAATTAAGATGGCAAACAAACAGGCCACTATGAACCTTATCGAATTACCAATCCCTGCAGCGAAGAGGGCTGAATAATGAAAATTAAAAATATATTAGCTGCTATTCTATTGGCAAGTATCACCTTAAACGTTTCTGCCGCTGAACAGGCAAAAGACACTGGCGCGATTCAAACACCCGCAGCAGAAACACTTACTGAATTATTAAATTTAGTGAAGGCGGATAAAATAAGTCAGTCTAAGACCAATACTGCCCGAGTGGAATCTTTTAGAAAAGAAAGAAATAAGCAACGTGCTTTGTTAAACCAGGCAAAAGCTGAACAAAAACGCGAAGAAGCCCGTACTGACCGCCTTAAAGCGCAGTATGAAAAAAATGAAAAAGCAATAGCAGAATTAGAAGCTGCCAAGATACTTAAAGCCGGTTCTCTTGGTGAAATGATTGGTGTAGTACGCCAAGTTGCGGGTGATTCTGCGGCAAGATTTCAACGTTCAATTGTTACTGCTCAATACCCTGGCCGTCACGCTTTCCTGGAAAACCTGGCACAAGCTAAAGTGTTTCCAGAAATTCCTGAAATACGTAAACTTTGGATCGAAATCCAGAATGAAATGACGGAACAGTCCAAAATTGTTAAGTTTACAACAGAAATTGTTAACCGTGACGGTCGAAAAGAACAGCGTACAATCAGTCGAATTGGTGGTTTTAACTTAGTCTCTAATGGAGAGTACCTGGTTTTCAACGGAGCAACACAAGACGTCAACCAACTGTTAAGTCAGCCTAAAGGAGATTTTGTAGACACCATTGAGCCTTATCAGGAAGCTAATTCAGGCGTTGAACGTTTAGCCATTGACCCTTCAAGAGGAAGTATTTTAATCACTGAAGTCCAGCGTGAATCTTGGCCTGAAAGAGTTGAAAAATACGCAGGTGTGGTCGGTGCAGCAATTGCTGTAGTGTTAGCGATAGGTTTATTGATTGTATCTGAGCGACTATTCACTTTGTTGACGTTGCGCGGGAAAATGCGTGCACAAGTAAAATCTAGTACACCAGGTAATAACCCTCTCGGCCGTATCATGGCTGTTTACTTAGCAAACAAAGATGACGATACTGAAAATCTAGAGCTAAAACTGGATGAAGCGGTACTGAAAGAAACCCCTCGAATAGAGCGTGGAATAACTATTATAAAGGTATTTGCTGCGGTCGCGCCGTTAATGGGGCTGCTTGGTACAGTTACCGGTATGATTGAAACTTTCCAAAGTATTACCTTGTATGGTGCGGGAGACCCTAAAGTAATGGCAGGCGGTATTTCACAAGCATTGATTACAACTGTGCTAGGTATTGTTGCGGCGTTGCCATTGATTCTTTTACACAGCGTTGTATCTGGTATTGCTAAAGGACTTAACCATATGCTGGAAGAGCAAAGTACCGGATTAATCGCTCAACATGAAGAAGAAGCAGGAGCATAATTTATGCTATTTCTTGAGGAGCTATTTGATACTGTTTCCAAGTTTATTGATGTCGGCGGTGGAGTTCTGTGGTTTATTGCTGCAGCACTTGTCGCTATGTGGACGATGATTATTGAGAGATTGTGGTTTTATAACCGTACTTATCCTAAACGAGCGCGCTTGCTGATCGCTAAGTGGGAAGCTCGCGCAGACACTACGTCTTGGAAAGCTCATCGAATTCGTGACTCATGGATTTCTCAAATGACCGAGGAATTGAAAGCAGGTTTGCTGGTCATTAAGACAATCGTGACAATTTGTCCTATGATTGGCTTATTAGGCACAGTGACCGGCATGGTAGGGGTATTCGAGATGATGGCCTTGCAAGGTACTGGAAGTGCAAGGCTGCTCGCTTCAGGAATCTCCAAGGCAACAGTGCCAACCATGGCGGGAATGGTTGCAGCTTTATCAGGCTTGTTTATTAGTGCTCGGTTGGAGTATTCAGCCAATGTAAGAGCACAAGAACTAGCCGATCATATGCCGCATCATTAAACAGAAAATCGCAAGTAAAAGGACTTGTTGTCCTATCGTTTGTTTTCGATCTAAAATTTTATCTAAAAATGTAGACCGAAGACAAACAACAACATTCATAGCCTGGTCAACAGGCCAAAGCGTAGAATAGCGATTGGCTATAAGACATGGGCTAATTTAAGTAACTGGATTCCTTTGAACAACGTGGATCTAATTATTAGGAATAAAGAATTATGGCGAGGAAAAAATTAAAGCCAGCTCTGGATGAAGCACAGATTGACATGACGCCGATGCTTGACATTGTCTTTATCATGTTAATTTTCTTTATCGTGACGGCTTCTTTTGTAAAGGAATCAGGGATTACTGTTGATAAACCTACGGCTGATACCGCGATCAAAAGACCAAAAGCGAATATATTTATTGGTATTGATCGCAGTGGCGATATTTATATGCTTAAAAATAAAGTTGAAAAAGATGCGGTAAAAGCGGGTTTAGAAGTTATGTTGCTCGAAAATCCAGAAAGCACTGTAGTTATTCAAGCAGATAGTAGAGCGGAAGCGGGTGTTCTTTTAAGCGTTCTTGATGCGGCTAAAGCGGCTGGTGTCAAAAATGTCTCAGTAGCGGCGGAACTATAATATGAAAAGACTCATTATTGGACTCGGGGTAGGTGGCGTTGTCACATTTTCACTTTTTATTCTAATGGCTTATTTGATCAAAGCTGATGTAAGACCACCCTTAGTAGAAAAACTTCCATCTATCCAAATCAGCATGGTTGAACCGGATGACGATATTAACCTGTTGATAAGGCGTTTACCGAAAAAGCCACAACCACCTAAGAATCCACCACCACCGCGAACGCAAAGAATTACTAAAGCCGAGCGTCCTAAAGTTCAAAGTATGAATCTAAATATGGGACAATTGGATGTTGCTATTGCTGGCTCAGGATTATATTTAGGACCTCCGGGAGGAGCGATGGGAGACGGCGAAGCCATACCGATGGTTATTATCCAACCCCGCTACCCTAGAAAAGCAGCGATGGAAGGGATAGAAGGATGGGTAAAATTTAAATTTACGATTTCTCCAGATGGTACACCTATAAACGTTGAACTGGTCGATGCTCAACCTCGTCGCGTTTTTGAACGTGACGCGCGTCGAGCCATATATAAATGGAAGTTCAAGCCAAGGGTTGTTGACGGTAAAGCGCTCGAGCAGAAAAACATGATTTACACTATGCTATTTCAGCTAGCTGCCGAATAATAGGAAGAGAATTTAAGATATGAAAAAAAGATCACTATTTTATGTTCCTGTTTTAATGTTGACGGGGATTTTGTCTGCTGGGGCGACAAATAGCGTGCCGATTACCAGTCTGACCAAAAATTGCAAGCCATTAATCGACAAAAACATGAAGATCCCTAAGGTAAATATTAGAGCGTTGCCTGAAAGGAGCTACAAACGAATTTCAAGAGCTCTGGAAAGATTGGCTGAAGAAAATTATACTGAAGCGACAGATTTGTTTAAGAAACTTCTGGCTTCTTCAAAAAATGAGTATGTTAAAGCAACTGTCGCAAAGTACTTGGGTATCGCTTACGCACAGCAAGGTAAAACTATCGAAGCAACCACGTATTTTAGTCAGTCACTGGATTTGGGTAGAGGAATCTTGCAACCAAAAGAGCTTCAAGATTTAACTCAAAATGTAGCGACCATGCTTTACAGTAATGATGAGAAGAGCAAGTCTATCGAGTATCTCCGCAGATGGTTAAAAAATTCCAACAAGGACAACGAGAATGTATATATACTTTTAGCTGCAATATTGTCTGATTCTGGAAAAATAAGAGAATCTGTCTGTCCTGCGTATTGGGCTGCAAAAGTATCCAAAAAACCGAGTAAAAATGCTTTCGGTATTATGCTGAATGCACATTTTGAATTTAAGGATTATGTTGGAACTATTGCAATTCTTAAGCAGCTTATATTAGATTTTCCCGCAGAAAAACGCTATTGGCGCAATTTGGTGTCTATGTACAGTCAACAAGATGAGCTTGATGAAGCGCTGGCGGTCATGGAAATGTATTATTTATTAGGATATATGGAATCGGAAAATGATTATAAACAGCTATCTTCGATGTTTGCATTCAATGATATTCCATACAGAACCGCTGTTATATTGAAAGAAGGCATTGATAAAGGGGTCGTTGAAGGAACCGAGAAAAACTGGAAGAACATTGCAGCCAATTTTCATGTGGCGAGTGAGGTCAAAAAAGCCATTCACGCATATGGAAAATCAGCGGTTAAAACGAAATCTGGTGAAAATGATTTGAAACAAGCCGAACTACTGGCAGACGATGAGCAATTCAAGAAAGCAGTCGCTGCATTTAACACGGCGTTACAAAAAGGCTCACTGAAAGATACGGGCAGGGCTCATTTTCGTAAAGCTCTCGCTTATCTAGGGTTAAAGCAGTATAACAGTGCCATTAGCTCTTTGAATAAAGCTTCAAAGTACAAAAAATGGCGAAGGCAATCGGTTCAATGGGCTAGTTTTGTTAAGATCCAAAAAAAGAACGCTGCTAAACTGTAAGCAATTCATTTCCAAACTAAAAAACTAGTCCCTTGACTAGTTTTTTTTGCTCTTTGAAAAGACGCTATTAGTAACACTTCTCTTAGAATAACTAAATGATGTTATTTTTCTATTAGAACTCAACAATTTTTCTCCTTAGTTGCTGCCGTCAAAGCTCCATTTTTCAGAATTACGGTCAAATTAAATCTAATTGTCTATACTTAAAAAAGTGAATGATTTTGAAAATAGAATTTAATGGCTAAGATTCCAAATAACAAAGATGAGTGGCTAAGACGTTTACAGAGTACTTCTTTACCCAGTTTTAGCCAAAACATCAAAAAGCTGTCTAATTCAGAAAAATTCGTAGATTCTCATTCATCTGAATTAGCAAGAACTATATTAAAGGATCCAAGCCTAACCGCGTCGGTACTCAAGTTAGCCAACAGTGTTCAATTCAATCATTACGGTAATACGATAAGGACGGTAAGTCGTGGTGTAATGTTGCTCGGGCATAAGACGATTAAGGAAATATGTACAAGTTGTTTATTGTTAGACAATTTTGTTAAAGGTAATGCAACTGATATTCTTAAGTCTGTACTTGCCCGATCATTTCATGCGGCTATCCAAGCCAAAGAAATCGCCAATATTCGTGGTGATAAGGGGGTAGAGGAGTTATTTATTTCTGCATTATTGCTGAATATTGGCGAGATTTCAGTTTATTCCTCATTAGTAGCAAACGACAAGATTGTGACAGATTTATCCCAGGCTTACCCATTTGAAGGAGGCAAGGAACGAGATCTAATTGGTTGTTACTTTAATGAGTTGACGTTAGCGCTTTGTCATTCATGGGGAATTGCACCGATGATAGGACAAATGTTGGCCGGAAATTATACCGAAACTAGTGTTTGTCGATCGATTTTATTGGCCAATAGTTTTGCGTTATCCTGCGAGAAAAAAGGTCTTGAGATGGCGGTTGAAAGCCATATGAAAAGTATTTCGCGCTTTTGTAACAAATCACCTGAAGTCATGCAGGATAGGTTATTGGCGGCAGCTGAGACCACTAAGAAAAGTCTCAAAGATTTTGGTCTTAAATTGCCGGGAAGTCAAAAAGATATTCAGGAAAAAGTTGCAATACCAACATTCGAAATCATTATATCCAAATCTGATCAATTGGATACGATCATCGAATTATCATGTTTAGTTCAGGAATCATTCGATATTAATTTGGCCTTGCAACTTTTATTGGAAGGACTTTCTAGAGGCGCTGGTTTTAATTGTTGTCTAATAGGTTTGCTTACTCCACAACGAAACCGAATTGTTGCCAAACATTCTATCGAAAGAAATAATAGCCATGTCAAACAAAATTTCGATTTCAGCTGCGTATCTCAAATTCCTGAAATCCAGCGGAAAGTTCTAGTCAATCGGGACATTGTAATGCTGCGCGAATTGAGGCAAAGAGGCACAACCTTTCGCGAAATAACAAAGAAACTGCAACATTCTGATTCAATTTGGGGTCCATTAATTGTTGAAAACAAAGTGATCGGCTGTATATATGCGGATAACGGATCTTCAGGCCAGCCGATTTCAGAAGAGCAGGTAGCCGCATTTCGGTTGTTTAATTATCAGGCGAGGACCAATCTCTATTTGTTAAAGAATTAATCCCAAACGTTTAGTTAACGCTGAAAGGTCATTATTACCGGCTGAACACACTTGCAAACCCAAAACTTGATTGCTAAAATTTAATTACGTAATTGGTTACATATTTTCGGATCGTCTATTTCAAATCCCTAGATATCTTTCCTGCATTTTGATTATGTTATCGATATAGAAGGAATAAATATTGAAAAATCTCAATGATCTTGGAGTTCTTGGTCTTGGTTCGCGATTAAAACGCCTCAGTGATAATCTCTATCGCCATATCGACGACGTTTACAAAACCGAAAAGATCGCTTTTCATGGGCGTAATTTTCCGTTGTTGCAACTGTTAAATGAAAACGAGTCAATGTCAGTGACTGAACTAGCCGATATGTTAGGTCAGACTCATCCAGCCATTAGTCAAATGAGCAAGAAGCTCGAACAAAAAGGGTGGCTTTATCACCATACCGACAAAAATGATGAAAGGCGAAGATTGCTGAGTATTACACCGGCAGGATTTGAGTTATTTGATAAACTCGCACCAATCTGGAATGATTTACAAACTGTGCTTGGACGCCTTATGCTGACTTCCGGCGGAAATTTACTCACTAGTATCGAGTTACTGGAAAGACAACTGTCTCAACAAAGCTTGGCTGAGCGATTGATTAAGTTGCGGCGAGAACGAATTATTAATTCTATCGAAATCGTTCATTTTGAAGATGAACATGCTGAAAAGTTTTATCAACTTAATCGAGCTTGGCTTGAAAAATATTTCTACGTTGAAGATATCGACCACCAGATATTGTCTCAGCCAAAAAAACATATCATTGAACCTGGCGGGTTTATATTAATGGCTCGAGATAAGGACAAAGTGATTGGCACTGTAGCTTTGATTGCAAGTAATAACAAATTACTGGAGCTGTCAAAAATGGCCGTAGAGGATGATTATCAAGGCATGGGGATTGGCGAAAAACTGGTGAATGCTGCTATCCAACAATATCATGCTACTGACTTCAAGGGATTGTTCCTGGAATCAAATCGCCAGTTGATCCCTGCTCTAAACCTGTATGATAAAGTTGGATTTGTAGAACAGAACCCGCCCCATGAAAAATCAAGTTTTTCAAGAGCGGATATTTACATGGTTTATCAGGAAAACAAACAACAAAGTCGGACGGCTTAAAACTGTTTGGTGACATCTACAAATAAAGTCAATGATTGGCCTGGTTGTAAGTACTTATTGCGGCTTAACGATTTGTTCCATTTTTTTATCTTGTTTAAGCTAACATTAAATTTGTCAGCTATTCTGGCAAATGAATCACCGTTTCTTACCTTATAATGAATTTTACGTGTTTTTTGTCGGTCATCCATAATTGCCGCATACTTAATCGGTTGTTTTGTCCACAAAACGAGTCGCTGGCCAACTTTCAGGGTATCCGTTGGCGCCATATTGTTCCAGCTCGCCAGGCTGCGTAAACTAACTTTATACTGGCGAGAAATCGTCCAAAAGGAATCTCCACTAGCGACTGTTACGGAAATCTTATTACCATTTCTTTTTGTATTTTGTTTTGCCATTAACCGTTGTTGATTACTTTTGGAATATTTTGCCCGTGATTTTGAGGCAACAGGAATAAGCAGTGATTTTCCCGCCCGTATATTGTTGCCACGAATATTGTTATTGGATTTCAACAGCGATACCGAGGTCGAAAATTTAGCAGCAATACCGCTCAGACTGTCACCTTGATTTATCTTATATCGTTTGTAAGCGATTCTTTCATTTTTAGGAATTGTTGTAAGATTTGTTTGAAAAATTTCTGCCTTTTCAATCGGGACTAACAAATAATGTGGTCCTTTGGGCGGAGTGGCCCAGTGGTTAAAGGCAGGATTTAAGCGATAAAATTCCTTCATGGACTGTTCACTTAGATCCGCAGCCAAGCTTAAATCGATTTGCACTTCAGTAGCGACTCGGACGAAATACGGCTGATTTTTCACTTCAGACCAGGCGATATTGGTTTCCCTTTGAGTTTTTAATATATCCGCCAGTGCCAATAATTTAGGCACATAGGCTTTGGTTTCTTTGGGCAATTCTAATGACCAAAAATCCGTTGGTTTTCCTTTTGCCCTATTTTTGCGAATTGCTTTGCTAACATTGCCTTGACCTGAGTTATAAGCCGCAAGTGCTAGCAACCAATCGCCTTTGAATCGTTTGTTCAAATAAGAAAGATAATCTAATGCGGCATGTGTTGACAGGAAAATATCGCGGCGTCCGTCATACCACCAGTTTTGTTTTAAGCCATATCCTTTGCCGGTCCCAGGAATGAATTGCCACATACCTGAAGCGCGACCATGTGAGTAGGCAAAAGGGTCGTAGGCACTTTCGACTATTGGTAATAACGCAAGTTCTAATGGTAAATTCCGCTTTTCCAATTCGTCAATAATAAAGTACAAGTAAGGTTCTGCGCGCTTAGAGACTCGTTTCAGATAGGAAGGGTGGTTAACATACCAGGATTTTTGCGCTCTGACCCTGCGGTTATTCGGTATCGGTAATAGCAGCTGCTGGCTAACTCTTTGCCAGGCATCCCAATAGGACTCAGGATCGACAGGCGCGGGTCGTGCCAGGCAAACCTGCAACGGTGGAGTTTGAACTGATTTAACTGATAGTGCCCTATTTTTCGTATTTAGCTTAGTAGCCGGAGCTTGTTCACTTTGCATCGATTGACATGCGCTTAAAGCAACCACTAAAATGACTAGCGTAAAGTTTTTAATCAAATCTAATTCCTATTAATTTTCTTTATGTATCTTATTGATTATATAGATATTTATAGCACAAAAGGACCGACTGTGCTGCATTCTTGTATAGTTCAGATACTACCGAGCATAGATGGTATTTTTTATGGCGGAATATGTCAAATATCGCTTGAAAAAAGACTATTTGAGGTAGAGTCCTGATTAAGGCCCGGCCCCTCGAAAAAGCGACTCTCGACAATGGTGATCCGACAGTGGTTAAGCTATGATTAAAAGGTAGTAGCAGGAAAATTCTGGATTCTAGCACCATCTTTGGGCTAGGGAGCATTATGAAAGCACTAAAAAAAGTTATTTCAAGCTGGCAGCTAAAATTGTCTAAATTCGAAACCCTTGGTTTGTCAGACAAACGAATGCAGCTAGCAAAACAGAAATTAAAACCGGTGTTAGCTGGAATTTTTGGATATCACTCGCTGTTATACTCCAACGTGGCGAAAACACTGGTAAGTGAGAATATTATTGTTCGAAATTCAACCATTATTTCAGAACAGTCCAGTGAGGGAGAACTTATTTGCCAATATACAGAATTGCCTATCGCATCTGATTGTATCGATCTGGTGGTTGTGCCGGAAATTTTACAACAAAGTCGATACCCACACCAGATCCTAAGAGAAGTTGAAAGAGTGTTGATCCCCGAGGGTCATATTGTTTTGCTGATCGCCAACCCTATGAGCGGACTAACTATTAAAAATCGATTTATCGGCTTTATCACCCAACAAAAGAATCAACCTAAGTCAATTGGCCGCTTACGTGTCAACGACTGGTTCAGATTGCTTGGATTTGAAGTGACCTCTGAGATCCCTGTTTGTATGGCAGACCAAAAGATACAGCAGGAAAGTCGATACTCATGGCTGAAGAAAATATCAAAGATTAGCTGCGAGTATTTTGCCGGTTATTATATAATCGTTGCCAAAAAGAAAGTCTCTACCATGACACCGATAAGGCCTAGCTGGCGCAGTAATAAAAAGTTAGTCGGCTCGAGAATAGCGGAGCCGTCGGTTAGGGCCCATGTTGAAAATTGTGTAAAGCAGATAATGCGATAAGAACGTAGAACCTAAAGGAATAAAATTGAGTAAAATAGAAATTTTTACAGACGGTGCATGTCGGGGTAATCCGGGCCCCGGAGGATGGGGAGCGCTGCTTCGTGCTGGAAAACATCAAAAAGAACTTTTTGGCGGTGAAAAAGAAACCACCAATAATCGGATGGAGTTAATGGCAGCGATCAAGGCGTTGGAAGCCGTAAAACAACCGAGCGTGATTGCGTTAACAACAGATTCTCAATATGTTAGAAAAGGAATAACGGAATGGATCACAGGTTGGAAGAAAAAGGGATGGATAAACTCTCAAAGGAAACCTGTTAAGAATGCCGATCTGTGGAAGCTGTTAGATGAGCAAAATCAGCGCCACCAAGTTGCATGGCATTGGGTAAAAGGGCATAGTGGACATCCCGAGAATGAAAAAGCGGATGATCTGGCTAATCGCGGTATTGATGAATTGACGTGAGTTACGAGCTAGGAGATAAAAGATAAAAACATGTTCACCTCGGAGAAAAATCAAGGATTAGTCGATTTTCAAGAGTCAGTATAAAAAACTGTGCAGCTCGGTCCAGAGGGATTGAAACTTGTGGTATTCAATCAATACTCAGATTCGTAGGATTAAAAAGATCACCACTGAGTCGGTTTCTTTTCTCCGTTTCTCCCTGCCTCCGTGGTGAATAGTCTTTTGAGTTATTAATGTTTAGATTTTAGAGAATATATAATGCGCCAAATAATTTTAGATACCGAAACCACCGGATTAGAACCCACTCAGGGACATAAGATCATTGAGATTGGTTGTGTAGAAATGATCGATCGAAAGCTAACGGGTAATCACTATCACGTTTATATTAATCCGCAGAGAGAAATTGATGATGGTGCGATAGAAGTTCACGGTATTACCAATGAATTCTTACAAGATAAACCTTTGTTTAAAGATATTGTTGATGAGTTTTTGGACTATGTAAAAGATTCAGAGCTGGTCATTCATAATGCGCCTTTTGATATCGGTTTTCTTAATCACGAACTTAAGCAATTAGCCAAACCGTTGGGAACGATGAGTGATTTTTGTAGTGTATTAGATACACTGGTTTTGGCTCGTCAAATGCATCCCGGACAAAAAAATAGCTTGGATGCGTTATGTAAACGCTACTTTATTGATAATAGCCATCGCGATTTACATGGGGCATTGCTCGATTCAGAGATATTGGCAGAAGTCTATCTGGGTATGACCGGAGGTCAAACCGACCTGACCCTCACTCAAAAGCAAGATTATTTAACCGCTAATCGGGATGAAAGTGGAATAAGGCGATTACCTGCAAAAAGAGCAGCTTTTAAAGTGCTTAAGGCATCTCAGCAAGAAATTGACTCGCACCAAGCGTATTTGAATGAGTTATCAAAATCTGCCGGTGGTAAACTTATCTGGAAATAGAAAGCGTTAACTAAATCTAATTGGGAAATATCCAAAACGTGCCAGTAACCAGTTGTTGCAAGTATCATCCAAAAGAACCCGCTAATTGGACTTGTGCAAATTGCAAGGTCAATTTCTGTATCAATTGTGTCCCTGAAAATAATATCGAGGTATTTCCTCGTTGTACTTTATGTAGGCGTTCATTAACAAGCCTGAGTATTGCGCAACAAATTCCACCATTTTGGAATAAATTGGCATTGTTCTTTTCTTCGCCATTAAATCGCTCTAGCCTGATGGTTATTTTTATTTATTCATTAGTGGTCAGTTGGCTGCCTGAAGGAAAAATTGGACTGGCGATCCATTTACTTTTATTGTTTCCTTTGACTGAATATCTATTCGAATTAATGGAAAAAACCGCCAACGGAGAAAAGCTAAATTCTAAAGCGAAATTATTCTTATGGTCAAAAAATAAAGGCACGTTGGTGAAGATGCTTTTCACTTACGGGTTTATATCAGTGTTAATCGTTAAAACGACTAGTATTTTTGGAGCCGCTATAGGTTACCCTATTGCGGCATTTTTCCTTTTGGGTATGCCTGCTTCTTTGATTATTTTGATGATGGAAAAAAATATATTTTCTATGATCAACCCGGTGAAGATAGGCTATATCATTAGGCTGTTTGGCGGCGCCTATTTGCTACTCTATTTGGTCGCCATCTTTGGTGTTATCGTCAGCGCGCAGTTTAGCCAGGCGGCAGTTGCCAATTCAGATAATATGTTAGCAGGATTTATTGCTCATGCTTTTTCTGTCTACTTAGTTATTGTGCTTTTTTCGATGCTGGGGTATCTGGTCTTTCAGCATCATCATGAGCTGAATTATTCGGTCGGAAGCAGTAACCTACAGTCCTTAAGGCAATCGCTAACTAACCCGATGATTGAAATAGAGATATTTTTGCAAGAGGGGCGATTCGAAGATGCTCAGAAATTGTTATTAAATAAGATCAATGATAATCCGATGGATCACAAAGCCAACGAAAAGTTAATACTACTATACGGGGTGCAAGGGAATTACAATCATATGGAGAAAATTGCAAACCTGTATTTTGACCAGTTGGTTAAAAATGGAAAGCAAAATCATGCGGCGGAGTTTTATTTTAAGTTATCTGCTAAAGGGTTAGAGTGTTTTCCAGAATCAACGGTTTTGGCAATATCAATAGCGCAGAGGATGAATAACTCTCGACAATATAGAGCTGCTCTATCCTTGTTAGAACATTATTCTTGTGAGCCGTGCGCCGATCAAACTTGGGATAAAGTGGCACTTGTCAAAGCGAGTCTACTCGCAGAATTTAGTAACGACAATATCGCTGCCATTGGTTTGTTAAATAATATCATTAAACGAAGTGTCGAACAGGATTTGCTAAATGAAGCAGAAAAGTATCGCGCGATCATCCAGTAGTTGTCGAAATTAAAAGGCTCTGATCCTTTCGCGAGTTTGCTTTAAAAGAATTTCTGCTGATATGGTCGTTGCTGCTTCGGTATAATAAATGATCAAATATTCCAGTTCTCGGATAGCCCGCAATAATTTCTTTCTATTCACCAATTGCTCACTATAGAAAAAGAGCGCTTGTGGTGTTTGTGGATGATCCGCGAAATGATGAGTGATATGAGTTTTCAATATCTCGCAATCGATCGAGTGGCTGGTTTGCCCCAAGTGAAAAAATAGATTAAAAATCTGTTTATCAGAAAAGTCGTTTGGATCAAGCGACAAATCAAACTTGTTTTTAAAGTCGATCCAGGTTGAAATAATCAGTTGATGAAACCGATTCGATTTTGATTCCAAAGAAAATATATGCTGACAAATTTTATTGAATCCTTCAGTGGATTTCTTTTTTTGCTCAAGCGGGTAAATACGCTGAATAATATCGAAATCGAAGGGGTTAGTTTGCAATAGCCGATAAAAAAGGTCTAAGGCTTCATCTATATCCAGCGCTCGCAGCCGGGATAAAGCCTTATCCAAAGTATTTTGATAGTTTAAATCATCCAAATTATTTAGATATTAACCGATGGGCCTAGCCACCGATGGTACCATTAACAATCGGTTCGAAGGCGGTTAAGCTATCCTGCAAAACTGAGTTTCCTAAACCGTGTGCTGGGAAAATGTTAGCAAATTGATCTTGCTCACCATGCAGCGCCATATAGTTAAGTAATACCGTTTCTACTAACAAATTAGGATTATTAGCAGCAGGTGACGAAGCGGTTTCTACTGACGCATCTGAACGCATATATCCAATTTGCTGGTGCATTGCTTGCTCTTCCACCGTTCCGCCAATTAAATTCGGTCGGCCGTCAGGATTATAAACCATAAAAAATGAACTAGCCGTTGATGAGTTATCGCCGGTCCAAACACCTTTACCTCGACCGTCAACTGAATCATCGATGGTGCCATTACTGGCAACCGAACCGTCACTGAATACGTACATCATTAACGGCACGCCCACTCGTTTTGCGTACTCTAAACAAGCGCCCATGCACCGGCCGGCTCTAAGATCTCTTACTTCACCGGTTGAACGGTCACCAGTGTGGTAATCAAAACCGCCCATTTCGATGGTGCCGGCTCCGGCAAATCCATTTATCACTAATTTCATAACCGATGCGGTTTTTCTGAATTCACTTTCGCTATCAAATTCAGCTTGAGTGAATATACCGTTATCGCCAACAATGTCTGTGTCTAATTCTGGATTTAATGTACTAGGGTCGCCGAATCGATCTGCTAAGTCTGCGCTTTTAACATAACCACAACGGACTAATTCTTTGATGACTGCATCACTGCTGACATTGGTTTGTACGTTATCTAATTTTTTATCAGAAATTCGATAGACTGATTCCATCACCGAAACTGCATCTTCCTGACTTAACAACCCGACCAAATCACCAATGTCGACTAAGCCTGTGACATCGCTAGGTCGATCAACTTTGGTAGGCCTAACCGCCAGATCAATCATTGTTGCTGGAGACATCGAGTTGCCGCCGGAGTCACTGTTTTCTGAACCGATTAAAGTTAAAAGAGAACCATCGGCACCAATTTTATTAATACCATACATCGGATTATGAGGGTTATTGCCGGTATCATTATCCGATCGCGCCGGTATAACGGCTCCGGCGGTGTTGGCGGCCGTGGCCGCATCAGTCTTTTCCTGAATACCGCGTAAGAACGCACTGTCACTATGAAAAGACAGTCCGTAATCATTGTTAATAAAATCGGATAAACCCGTTTGAGCGTTCACCACGGAAGGAATAACATCGCCTGGCAAGCCTAATTTGCTGTAACCTGCGGAAGTAAGAAAATCCAGTTGACCGTTTCTATTGCCAACTAACACATTGGAACCGGAAATATTTGCACCACCGGCCAAGTCAAAGCAGATGAAGGGTATTTTTCCAGCACCTTGGACAGCTATGCCACAGGCCGTCTTTAACGTTTCGATATCGGCTGATAAAGCAGCGTGAGCTTTTTGAGGGTTGGCAAATAATCCCAAGATAGATGGACCAACAACGCTAGCAGTGCCCGCCATCATCCCCTGAGAAATAAAG
>CAZOBX010000095.1:0-246 GCA_964578045.1 uncultured Kangiella sp.
TAAGTTCTAAGTTCTAAGTTCTAAGTTCTAAGAGTGCGACTCTGTGCCGCGAAAAAGGCTAGTTTAATCCAAAAATTGAATTTTGGCCTTAAGGCCAACCTACTGAAAGAATATTAATAAACAATCAACAAAGGAAATTATTATGGAAATCGGTTCGCTTGAGCAAACATTGACATTTTTGGGAATTAATCTGGTTTACGCGCTGATCACATTGTTGGTCAGTGTTTTTGCGTTAGTGATTATTGA
>CAZOBX010000095.1:256-19798 GCA_964578045.1 uncultured Kangiella sp.
TATTGACAAGTATGTTTTTACTAAAATTGATTTTATTGAAGAAATCAAAAAAGGCAATATTGCTGCCAGTATTTTTCAAAGTACCATCTTAATCTTTATTGGTTTGGTAGTGGCGGTTTCTATGAGTTGATTGGTTGTTTTGAATCTGGAATCAAATCTTCGATAGCGCGGGGCTCAGTCTAGTCCATCAACAGCCCAATGCTGTTTAACTCTCTTAATGGGGCAATCCAGCCTGCTAAAGATTGCCGGCTGATGGCTGTAATGTCAGTCACCGAGTTAGTCTTTTATTTTTGCTGACAACCTCGCCACCGCTATTTCAACCCGTTTTACTTCCCGCATAATGGAGTTTCGATTGGTCTCCATAAATATCCACTGCTTGATAAAACCTTGCATATTGAGTGCAATCATAAAACAGATTCCCCAAAACACCTGATCTTGCAATTCCGTGGAAATAAAAAATCGATAACCTGTCCATAGAAAAAGGATGCCAACTACCACAGCCGAGGTATAAATCAGAATAACCCATCCTTTCATTCCGCCTCTAAACACACCTGACATTCGCTCGAACAATCCTTCGTCATCGATCAATATTTTGTCGAGATCAGGCGAGTCATTTTCTAGTTCACGCTTAATTTTTTCGTCAATGTTCATATTAATTCTCCAATTGCTGGTATTTCTGTTTTAGCATCTGTCTGGCCCTATTAAGACGAGACTTTACTGTTCCTGCTGGAATTTCTAATATCAAGGCAATTTCCGTGATTTTCATTTCATCCAGATAAAACAAATGAATAATTTGTTTCTCTGTATCGGGTAGTCGCGATAAAGCGAATGATAATGTTTCATCCTCATTAGTCTCATTTTCGACTAAGTTAGAGGTTATTTCTTCATTTAGCTGTTCCAACTGGTTGCCTTCTCGACTTCGTTTTCTCAGTAAATCCGTTAACTTCCATCGTACTAATCGGTATATCCAGCTTCTAAACGCTCTCGGATCCTTTAATTGTCGAATGTTTTTCGCTACCTTTATCCAGGCTTCTTGAACTGCATCGTTCGAGAGCTCGTTATCGTTACTGAGTTTGATCGCAAAACCAACTAAGGGTTTGAGGTAAAACTTAAAAAGCAAACCGAATGCTTGCTGGTTACCGTTTTGTGCGGTGAGTACCAGTAGGTCTTGTTCGGCCTGGTTCATTGATCAGTCTCTTATTGGTTTACTTTAAAGACGTTTAGGGCACTACAAAGGTTCATTGGGTTTGGCCAATTCCCTGTTTTTTTTCTGAGAGAGTAGTATGAGAAAAATCTAGCTAAGATGATTTTGGATCGTTTCAATGGATATCATTACCAAAGAAATATACAAAATGGTCAGCAACAGTGATTTTCCAATGGTTTTTGGCCAGTTCTGTCGGTAGTTTAATTTTACCGCTTGAACCAGATAATAAACGAGGTAAGAGAATAACGGTAATTGCAAGACCACAAAAATGGGATGAGTTTTTTCAATCGATTCCAAAGGTAACATGACGACAAGAACCAAATAGGCAAAGCAATGAAGATGAACCGCAAAAACCAGATTGGAAATGTAAAATGTATTTCGATAAAGCATTTTCAAGATAAGAGCAAATAAAGGCAAGAGAATAAACATCAGCTTAGGTAGTAAATCATACACGTTACTTAGTTGAGATTCGGTTTGACCCTGATAAAAACCGGATGCATCTAGAGTTTGGTAGATCTGAGCCAAAATTAAAAAAAATAAAATACTGATCACCAAGTACATTCGTAATGGCGGCGTGTATTTCACCCTTTTACCCAAATTGTAGTCCAAACTTAATCGTCCCGGTTTAAATAACAGGGTTTTTAAGGTCAGCATCAGGCGGCCATCGATATCTAAAGTTTCGTGTAGCGTATCAGAGATTACCGACCTAAAGGGTCTATGCAAGCTCTTAGCGCTTTGCCCACACACGGCGCAAAATTTGGCTTCATTGATTAAGGAATGATGGCAGTTCATACACTCGTTTTTTGTGTTACTCATAAAAATTAATACCTTTGATTTCGTGGCTAACTAATCTTCCAGGTTCAGTCTCATTTCGACCATCTGTTTGCGAAAGCCGACTTTGTTGTAGGCCTTAATCGCGGCGGTATTATCTGCAAAAACCGTCAAACAGACTGATTTCATGTCTTGATTTTTGCTCCAGTCTATCAGTTTTTTAACAATTAATTGATTGACGCCTTTTCCTCGATATTCCGGGTCAACGTACATAAAGCCTAAAAAAGCATGAAATTTATCCTTTAAATAGGGACGAGATGCCCTTAATTTGGCATAACCAGAGCCAATTAATTGACCGTTTACTTCAGCGACTAAAACTTCAGAAGCATCGTTGATAATTAGCGCTTCTAAATCATAATAGTTGAATTGATCGATTTGCATAAGCTCCTCGAAAGGCCGTTCATATTCGACGATAGACTGTTCAAACTCTAACAGTGTATCAAGATCATTTAGTTCTGCTTTTCGGATCTTAATTTGGTTCATATACGTTACTCGTTGGGTGTTTATTCTGTTTCAGGTTTAGAACACTAACTCTGTAGCTAAAAGTTACCGCTCGGCAGGTAGTTTCTAGCGTAGTTAATGATTAGTTCAGAGGCTTGTTTAAAAACGCCTTTTCCCAAAACCCAGGAATGCCAATATAACCTAGTCACCAGTTTTCTTTCGGGCAGCAAATTAATCAATGTCTGATTCTTTAATTCATTACTTATTTGTAATTCAGGTATCAACGCATAAGCAACGCCATGTTTCACCAGGTCAACAAATGCTTCAGAGGAGCGAACCGTATGACAAGGGTAATTATCAGACGGTAAGTCAAATTGCTCTTCGATAAATTTTAAATGAGTATTGTCCTGTTGGTCAAATGCCACTCCCGGCGCAGATTTTAATGATTGTTGGTTGACCCCCTTTGAGAAATATCTCTGTTGAAATTCTCTGGAGGCAACCAGTAGGTATTTTAGATCGCCCACATAGTCAGTTTTGTATCCCGGCAAAGGATGGGCCAGCGTGCTAAGCGCGCCAAAAGCTTCCCCTGATTTCAGTTTATCGGTGGTTCTATTTTCATCAGATACCATAATATCCAATTCAATTGGGTGGGATTTTAATAGCGGCGCCAAAGCCTCAATAAACCAGATGGATAAACTATCTGCGTTGACTGAAAGCGATAGTTTGATTGGCTGCTCTGGTGCATCGGCAATAATTTTGGGTAGAAGATCTCTCTCCAATAATTCAACCTGTTTGAAGTGAGACAGCAATTGTTGACCGGTTGGGGTTAAGGTGATGGGTTTTCCGCGGATCATCACCGGGTGACCGACAAATTCTTCCAATAATTTGATTCGCTGTGATACCGCGGATTGGGAGATATGTAACTTGTCTGCTGCGCGCTCAAAACTTTGCTTTTGAATCACAATATTCAGCGCTCGGAGTAGTTTGTAGTCGATATTCATCATCAGGGCCAAAATTGAATATATTTATAAGAATAACTAATAATAGTTAAGTATCTTTAATTTTACTTAATATTGGATGAAATAGATACTAACGACTCTTTTCATCCCCCTCTTTACTAAAGAGGGGTTCCCTCATGGGACCTACTCTTGGTAGGGGAGATTTGAAGATTAATAGCTAGAAATAGGCAATTTGCTTATCAAAAACGTCTTTAAATCCCCCTCATTCCCCCTTTTTCTAAGGGGGAGGTATACACAAAAAGGAGCAAATAATGAGCTTATTTCCAATACTTCAAGGTTTCTTTCTTGGTGGCAGCATGATTATTCCGATCGGCGCGCAAAACGCTTTTATTCTCAATCAAGGGATTAAAAAACAATATCATTTAACCGCTGCTGGCATTTGTATAGTAGGCGATGTCCTATTAATTTCTATTGGTATATTTGGCGGTAGTCAGATACTTGCGAGTAGTGCGTTAGCGTTCGCTATCCTAACTTGGCTCGGTATTTTGTTTCTTATTGGTTATGGACTGATGTCATTTAAAGCGGTGATAAAACCAGTGAACAGTAAAGGAGTGAAGCTTGAAACCAGTAAAACGCTTACCAAAGTCATTTTAACTTGTCTGGCAGTTACTGTTTTAAACCCACATGTCTATATCGATACTGTGGTGATATTAGGCGGCGTTGGCGGACAATTTGAAGGTGCGGCTAAACTCAACTTTGCGATTGGTTGTATGTTGGCGTCTATTGTTTGGTTTTATGGATTGGCAATATTGTCCGCCCGAATGTCGGACTTTTTGGGGAGAACTAAAGTGAAGCGCGGGATTGACCTGCTGGTTGGATTAATAATGTGGGGAATTGCTGGGTCTTTGTTTTGGTCCTGGTATTAGACTTTTACTGGTTGAATTAGCTGATAGTGTGATTTTACAAAAGTAATATCTAGAATTCGGTCTAAGTTGATACTGTGACGGTCTAGAATTGTCTCTCCAAGCATTTCTCGGAATTAGGATCAACTGGAAATCATACATCTTCCATTTGGACGTCCTTGTAATTTGAATTACTACTTATACTAGTAGTGAAAAATTAACATAAAATCAACTACTAATTTTGCTAGATATTGCTCAGAGTGTCCGATATGTCCTTGTTCAAAAATGTAACGTGTTGAAATATTAAGTACCTCCTGATATCCAACACTTATTTTTTTACGGACATATCGCCCATGATGTCCGTTTTTACAAAGGTCCCTTTTGTTGAGTTTGATTAACTCATTGATATTTAAGAATAATTATTGTACTTTTAGGAATCTAAATGGACATACTGCCCAAAGAGCATATCGCCCATCTTGGGCAGCACTAAACTGTTATGTTGATTAAATTAGCCACCTACCTAGCTGGAAGGATATTAGTCTTGAAAATTATAAATGTACTCCCTCTATTAGTAATGTTTACACTCCAGCCGAGTCTTGCAGAAAATATTCAGAAAGATTTACCCGCGGAGGTCAAGAAACAAGCTCAAGAACGGATTGATCTTGGTTATCACTTAGGGACAGTCATAGGTATTATTGACAGAAACGGCTCGCGCTTTTATGGCTTTGGACATATGTCTCTAACTAATAAATCACGACCAACTGAACACTCTCTATTTGAGATTGCGTCCGTTACTAAAACATTCACGACAGCACTTCTTGCAGATTTAGAACTTAAAAATCAAATTAATATTGAAGCTTCAATTGGTACTTACTTACCCGTTTTTAAGAAAACGCAATCTGTAAGCGGTAAGACAATTAATTTAGAAAGCTTGGTAAATCACACGTCAGGGCTTCCAAGAAATCCACCTAATCTTGATAACAACGGGAATCAACGATACAAAGATTACACTGTTGAAGATTTAAATAATTTTTTAACTGGATTTGACTTAGATTCAAGCCCCAAAAAATATGCATATTCTAATTTGTCGTATTTAGTTCTTGAACATGTAATCGAAACTAAAATGAACACGACTTATGAATCCTTGATTGAAGATAGGATATTAGAGCCACTGAAGATGTCAAATACACATTTTCGTGTGCCAAATGAGAAGCGAAAAAAATTGGTGACAGGATTTAAAAATGGAAAACATACCGATGAATTGAATCTTGGATCATTTCAATCTCCAGGTGGATTAAAAACTACTGCGAAAGACATGTTGAAATATTTAGGAGCTCAGATTGGTCTAATTTCGTCTCCAATAAATGAAGCAATGAAAATCACTCACAAAAAACGTTTTTCTAATGATGAAATAACATTGGGCCTTGGTTGGAAAATATTGGAGAGAAAAGAATCTGGTAAAACAATTCTATTTCACAAGGGTGGGACGAATGGTTTTGTGACATTTGCAGGTATTAATCTTGAAGACCAAATTGGCGTGATTGTGCTTGTCAATGGTAGGGATTGGTTTAGCGATTTAGGATTTAAACTTTTAGATCCAACATATACAATAGTTAAAGACCTTAAACCAAATAATTAGGGTGCATACTGATCCAATTTATAGGAAATAGAAGATTAATATAGCGTTCAAAAATATAACAATCAGCTTCACAGCGAACACCGCAAAAAAAACGCTATCGTGTGAGTTATGGCGTTGTAACTTTCAAAAATGATGAAACTACTTTATAGAATCCTATTATATTTAATATCTTCAATTTGCATTGCGGGTAATATAGAAGCTCGGCAAAAGGGAATAAACTATATTTCTTAATATCTAAATGGACCTATATTGTGAAAATCAACACAGATAGGTCTCCTGCAAAAAAACGTGGTTCGATGGAGATGATTTTGAACTCGAAAGTCTTTACACTAATCATCACTAATAACTCTCCTTTTTATAATGTTCGATTTTTCTGGAGTTTGTCCGACTATCTAAAAATGCTTTGAAGTTGATATTTACCTGCCCCTTTGATAAATAGGAAAATAAGCATTAGTCCCCATAAATAATGTTGCTGAATTCCCGCGGGCGAAATATCGGTGTAGCTATATAAAGCGACCGCGTTTAATACAAAAATCGATAATGCTGAAAATCTTGGAAGAATTCCAATTATCAAAAGAACAGGAAAAACAAGTTCCGAAATGGTTGCTAAATAAGCTGCAACTAGCGGCGAAAATAGCGGCACTGAGTATTCGTATTCAAATAACATAATTGTTGTTTCCCAACTGGATGATTTTAGCCAGCCAGAAAAAAAGAAGATGTTAAAAATCCATATTCTTAGCACAAATAAAAGTAGGTCGTTTAGCCGCTCGAATGTTTTGCTAATGGCCGATGAATGAGTCATCAAGTTAGTTTCGAAATTAAGGAATTTACTTATCATGCTTGTCTCGCTTGTTTATTAGAAAGAATTTATAGATTGACATTTAAGAATTATTTGCTGCTAGGCTAACGGAATAAACTCGATATATTGTTTCTGATTCAATCGCGCAATAAATTCAATAGCGCTATCAAGCCCAATTTTTTCGCAGATGGAATTCAGTGAGCATCCATCTTTGATTAACGAGATAAATTCATACAGCGCATCATCAATTTCTTCAGCAGTTACCATTTCAGCTTCGTTAGTAAATAACCAGTAACCTTCCGTAACATTTTTAATATTGACAGTATCCATCGACTCCTTTTGGTGGGCGAACCACACCTCAATACCACCCTTGTTGAGATGTAAAAAATTTACATTATCTCTAAGTACTATGGTTACATCTTCGGCTTGTTTTAAAAAATTCGGTAGCATAGAGACTGAATCGTTGGCAGATTTTGGCTCCGTAAGAGATTGAACTAACCACTCTATTTTGGCGACTTCAATTAGATAGTCCATCGTTGTGGCTAGTTGGTGTTGCGTTAAGAACTCATCAAAATCGCAACCTAATTCATCAATCGAGTGGCTCCGCCAGTTTTTGTGAAGAATATATTGAGTCGCAATTTGATTAAAAAAGCCTGTTCCAAGAAGGCGGTAAATGACTGGGAAGCTGATAACAAGCGCATTGATATGGATCGCAAGAATGCTATCCTTATAAACAGATAATCTTTTATATTGAGTTGAATTTTCTTGGTGATTTGAAGCGATATAGTCGCTACAAAAACTCTGCCATTGCTTAAGATTCATATCGAGGCTCTCTCAAATTTTGTGCTTGTATTAATGAGTAACTCAAACCTTATTTTTTCTGCGAGTTTCGCCTCATTTAACAGTACCGAAAGTTCAGGTAGCTGGTTGTCCCACTCCAGTAGAGACGGGGTGTATGGTATTTGAGCCAGAATTTTTTGATAACTGGCCCAAACTTCAGTTGAAACCGGCTGACTATGTGAGTCGAAATAGTAGTCGCCGCAATCCTCATAGCCTCCCAGGTGTAGTGCTTTAACATGCGATAAGTTTATTCCGGTCAAATAGTCTTCGGGGTTAAATCCATGATTAAACGCATTGACATGAATATTGTTTATATCTAATAACAATCCGCATCCTGCAGACTTACATACCTCATTGATAAATTCCCATTCGGGCATTTCTGCAGGCGCTTTGATATATGTCGACGGGTTTTCAAGTAATATCGCTTCGCCGAGAAACTCTTGCACTCTGTTTATTCTTTCGAGTAAATGTATAATCGTTTCTTGGCTTGCTGGTAAGGGTAGTAGTTCATGAAAGTGATAATCGCTTGTGCCTGTCCAGGCAAAATGGTCAGATATCTGTTTCGGCTGCCAACGATCTTTTAGAAGTTTCAATCGTTTAAGATATCCATAATCCAGAGGTGTCGTTGAGCCGATTGAGAGGCCGACACCGTGAAAGGCAATTGGATAATCTTCAACCAGCTTGTCTATCACTGACACGCTAGAATTGTCTGCCATATAGTTGTCTATCAATACTTCAAACCAGGGAATATCAGGAAGTTCCGTGATTATTTGCATGGCATGCTCTGTTCTGAAACCGATACCGGTACCCGTGAGTTGACGGTTATCCAAAAACCTCTCTCCTTGAGTTGGAACAAATGAAATGTTCCAACTGCGTGTTTTGATTAATAAATTAAAGAAATAGGAAATAGACTACTTGGAAAATCGCCTATGCTTTCGGTTTAACTAACGAACCACCAACAATTTTTTCACAAGTGCCTTGCGGTACGTAAACCCATTCTTCAGGATCGCCATCAACTGTGGCTTGCGCAGCGCACGAGTGTTTACTGGTGCCGCAGTCATTCTTACCTTTCTTAGCCACGCCATAACATTTCTCGAAGCCTTTTTTGGCCGCTTGTACTTCACCTGACGGTAAGCCCAGGCCCGTTGCCAATAGTCCGGCAATCGCTATCGAAGCCAGAGTTTTTGTGGTTTTTTGCATTTTAATCTCCTTAAGTGTGATTTAATGAACATGCATAAGAAAGAGACACTAAAAGTTCGATTATTCTTTCAAATTAAATAACAAATATTTTAACCTGTTGAAATTTATATAAAATATATTTCTCTCTTTATAAAATATGCAAAGTTTGAAAGAAATTCTTTGTTTTACGGGTCTTAATAGTGACGGGGTCGGGAATACTTGCAAAACCAACAGAGGATTAAATTAAATCGTGAGAAACAGAAATCAACAGTATGAGAGTTTGGTAAGAAGTTTTTATCAGTCACTTTACCGTTATGCATTTTGGTCGTGCAAAAGCAAATCAATCGCAGAAGATCTCGTTCAAGAGACCTTCGCGAGAGCTTGGAAAAATATCCATCAACTTAAAAGCGTTGAAGCTGCCAAACCATGGTTGTTTACTATACTGAACCGGGAAAATGCCAGGCGTTTTTCACGCAAACAATTGCCGATGGTAGAGCTAACGGAGGAATGGAATTTTGAACATATTGCTGATAAAAATGATGCGCTGGAAAGAATATCATTGCAACGGGCGATATTAAAACTTTCTGATGATTATCGCGAGCCTCTGGTTTTGCAAATTGAAGCGGGATTTTCCACTGAAGAAATTGCTGCTATTATGAATCTAAATGCCAACACTGTTTCAAGCCGATTGTTTAGGGCAAGAACCGAACTAAAGAAAATCATGTCAATCGATGAGAATAGAGGGGGAATGTCGAATGGATGAACTGAATAAAAAGCGACTGGAAAAAGCAGATCCTTCGAGTAAATATCGTTCTATGCAAGAATCGGAATATCAAGCCCTTTCAAAAGAGGAAAAAGATAGCTTGACGGAATCTTTTCAATTTGAAAAACAATTGCAGCAGGCTCTTGCTGTTGATGTACCGGCTAACCTGGCAGATAAAATCTTGCTTAGTCAAAGAACACCCAACAGTTTTCGATTTTTCTCGCTTAGACCCGCACTGTCGATGGCGGCCTCAATTACATTAGTTATGTTTTTGTTAATCGGCAGGAATGACGATAAAATATCCACAATGGCATTAACACATATTTATAATGAACTCGACCATTTAGTCGAGAGTACGGAAGTAATAGACCGAAAACGAGTGGTAGCAGAGATCCAGCAACTTGGATTAGAGTTACCCAATTTGCCCAATGAAATCTCATACGCTGGTCCGTGTGTGCTAGGCGATAAGAAAGGCATGCATATTGTCGCGAGAGTTAATGATAGTCCGGTAACACTTTTTATTAGCCGAGACTCTAGCAACGGTATCACGGAGTTTAATGACAATCGCTTTAGCGGAAAAGTTTATCCATCAGAACAAGGTAGTATCATTATCATTGGTGAGTCAATTGACGATGTTAATCAAGTCTATCAACAAACCAGAGCGATATAGAGCTGATTGAATTTGAGTTTGTTAGCTTTGCAATAGCCTACAAAGGGAGGTAATTCCCCTTGCAAATAGCGACTAATCAGGTCCTAGGGCCTGTTGATCTTTCATAGTTCAACACTGCCGAGGCGCTTTTTTTGCCTAACGAGGCAGAAGGAACGCCGTTTAGTTATTCTAAATAAGTAACTGATAACGAAATTAGGTGACAAAAGCGCCCGGCCCTTCGGGTTGTGGCTAAAATATCACCACTTGTTGTCGCCTAAGAGCGCCTACTTTTGGTGCTCCTCACTATAGGACATTAGCTATCTCCGAGTTGAGGTTAGGTAATATTATTCTAAATAACTTTATATATGATCTTTAACATATATAAAAATATGCCACAATCAAAGTCCATTGATAAAAGTAACGATTTTAATCATTAATCAAAGTCACAGGAGAATGGAATGAGCCAATACATAATTACGTATTTAGGTGGAAATCAGCCATCTAGTCCAGAGGAAGGACAAAAACATTTCGCCAAATATAAAGAGTGGTTAGCTTCTTTGGGGGACTCAGCAGTGAGTCCTGCCAACCCGATGAAAAACACCCACACTGTAAACTCGGACGGAAGCGTCACTGCTGGGGGCACAACTGCAATGTCTGGTTATACCATTATTAAATCAGATTCGATCGAGTCGGCATTTGAGATTGCAAAAGCTTGCCCGTTTCTTGAAATTGGCGGTACGCTTGAAGTGTCTGAACTAATACAGATGCCATCTTAACACACTATTTTTTTGATTAGATCGCAGTGTTTTTAATGCTTGGCAGTATTTTAATAAATACAGCCAACTAGTAGGTTCTGTCTTTTAGAAAGCTAGCATTAAATGAAAAAGCGTTTTATTTTAACTTAGAACTTAGAACTTAGAACTTAGAACTTAGAACTTAGAATCCGAAATTAAAAGTCATTCACCAAGCTGTGCTTTTATTTTATCGGCCACCCGGAAGGAATTGGCGTAAATTGTAAAGGTTGGTGTCACGCTGCCCCCGTTAGGCATAAAACTACCATCGGTGACAAAACAATTTTCTGTTCCGTGAACCCGGCAATCTGCATCAAGGGCAGAAGTTTTTGGATCATCGCCAAAACGTAGTCCACCAGCAATCAGATTTGAGGTAGGAGAGGAGAAGGCACTGCCTCGAACACTTTGTGCGCCAAGATTTTTCATCACCTCTTTGCCTTTCTCAACAATATAACTGCCCACTTTCAAATCGTGTGGATGAGCGCCAACTTTCACCTTGGCAACCGGTGAGCCCCATTTATCTTTTTCGCCAGAATCTAAGCTAACGTGACAATCATCATTGGTTAACCAGTCACAAAAGACTTCAAATTTAAAATCTTTTTCCTGTGTAAAAAAAGACTTTATGCGCTGTTTAAGCGGTGTGCCCCACAGCAAATTGCCATCTTGCCATTTTTGAGAATTGGCATCAGCGGCTGGCGAGGGTGGATCAAAAACAAAATCGATGGTGCCGCCCTTTATTCGTTTACCGAAGGTTTGTTGGTCATCGATAAAATACCAATCCTGTAATGCGCGGTTAAAAAACGGACCGCGAGTGACTAGCTCTTCGACTTGTTGTTCGGTAAATTGATCAAACTCGAAAACGCCATGGCCTGTTCCGCCTGCGCAACAGTGTAAGTTTTTACCGATTTGATCATGATTATTACCCAATCCGTTAGGATGTTTTTCCCCGGGAGAGCTGAGTAATAATCGGGCTGACTCAATGGAATAACAGGCGACTACAAATATTTTGGCTCTTATTCGAATGGAATTTCCTTCTTTGCCATAAAAATCCGCCGAGCTGACTTTGCCTTTGCTATCGCTGTTTAATCGATAAACTTTCGCTTCGGTGAGCACCTCGCAATTTCCACCGGCGACTGCTTGATCCAGTAGTGCCGCTCTAGAACTGCCTTTAGCGCCGGATGCACAACCATAGCTGCCACAGTAGCCAGAATATTGGCAACTGGCTCTATTATTATAAGGTTGGGATAAAATCCCACGAGCCATTGGCAGTGGGTGTAAGCCCATATCATGGCAAGTCTTATCGAACCAGGATGAAATAGGGTGTTCAGCGGTTGGCGGTAGAGGATAGTCCTTAGTCGATCGAGGTTCCAAGAAGGGGTGTTCAACCACTTTTCCAGAGATACCGACCACTTGTTCTGCTTTGGTATAATAGGGTTCCATTTCATCGTAACTAATGGGCCAGTCAACCGTATTAGCACCTTCAATGGAACCAAAAGTTGATACCAATCTGAAATCTTCAGGTTTTAATCGATGAAAGTAAGCACTCATAAAATTGGATGCGCCACCAACGATATTACCACCCCAAAATTGTGCGGTGGTGCTGGTGCTCCAGTCATCGCCGTCGGGCTCTTCGAGTACATGTCGCTCTTCTCGAAATTTAGAGCGAAAAATACTATGACGATAAAGTTGCTCGTCTTTACGAAAATCTTGTTCTTTATACCATTTACCTTTTTCAAGTACGGCAACTTTGTAGCCAGCTTTTGCTAGTTCATAGGCGACCGGTCCGGCGCCGACACCGCTACCAACAATGCAACAATCATATTCTAATGTTTTAGTCATAATTATATTAAAAACCTAAGGTCAAAAGATCTTATTCACCAAAGCTTGCTCATGGGGCAAGCTTTGGTGAATAAGTCTTTAGAATTTTATCTTTACAAAAAGTTTCGGTAATTGGTTTTTTCATCCGGTGCCGGAAATCCCGGTTGATGTTTCAGCCATGTCCAGCCGATACCGTCAGGATTACCGCCATAGGTTGGGTCAAACAAAAGTGCTTCCATCAAATAATAAATTAATAGTGACATCCAGTTTTCTCCGGCGCTTGACTGGCTGATCTGTTGTAATACTTTATCTTGCTGTTCGGCTTTTAGTTTAATAAATTGATCACCTTGAGTTTGCTCCGACAGCGAATCCAACCAACCGATGCCTTTTGCAATAAAATCGCCATCGCCGTCAGCATCATTATCGGGGTCGGTTAATGTCCACTCCAGATAGCTTAAAGCGTTAATGTCATTTGCCGAGGGACCGTCTCCATCGTCAGGAAAAAGGATCATTTGCACCCCTTTAAGGGTTTCTTTTTGATGTTGGTCAAAGGTGTAAATATCGGAAAGATGATTTGAGGTGTTTGTCTCAGATGATTGGTCAACAGCCAAAGCTTTTTCACTTTTTGGAATATTGGGCTTACAAGCAGCAAGTGTTGCAAACATCACTGCAATACTCGATTGACGTATAAAAGCCCTTCGATTAAGGCCACTGGCTAGCGCACCAACAAATTCGGGTTTGCTCGAGCCTTTTTTACCGTTGCTTGCCCGAGGCAAGGATTGTGTTCCTGCTTTTAACAAATCCGCTGCTCCTTATTGCATTCCCTTTCTGCCAGCAACTGTTTTTGTTGCCCATGATGATTGATCATATTCCAATTACTCAGGTGTTCAGAGATATCTCTGGGAACATCATCCCGATGGATAACAACCCCATTAATATCGATGATAAATTCGGTTGGGGTACCCCATACGCCATAAAGGTCAGTAACTTTCTTGCCGAAATCAAAAGCCAGTGGGTAATTAATTTCGCGATCTTTTTGAAACCGGTAAGCTTTGGCCAAGGTATCTTTTACACTGGTATCAATGGCAATAATTTCAATCTGTTTACCTAAGACACTTTGGTTGTATTTTAAATACGGGATTTTTTTCATACAGTAGGTACACCAGGTGGTCCAGAAGACCATATGAACAGCTTTTTTACCTCTGAAATCACTTAATTTGAATTCGCTGCCGTCCAGACGTTTGATGCTGAAATCCGGTGCCAGTGCGCCTTCTTCAACTTCGGCGGCCTGCAGTGGAGTAAAAATCAAATTGCTTAGTAAAAAGCCGAATAATAAAGATAACTTAAGTTTGGTTTTGATAATGCTCATATTGTTCCTATTTCAAACCGGTGAAAAGTCTCGTTTCACAAGATGTTTGGATTATAGCCTTGCCCTTCGGGTGCTCAGCTAAAAAGCCTGCACCGCGTTACAACTCTTGGTAAGGGCTAGCCAAAGCTGGCCCCGCGAGCGGAGCGAGTGCTTTGGGTCTTGCCTTCGAGTTGTGCCTCGCCTAAGAGCGCCTACTTTTGGTGTTCAGGCTTTTTAGCTGAATACTGGAACCTGCATTCTGAGGTAGCACGGGTATAACGCCTTGTCTAGATTGACCCTGGATACTAACCAATGTTACAAGCGGCGAATATGTTGTTACAAATATGCGCCAAAGGTATAAAGATCGCAAGTGTAAATGTCCTACTCACGCGCTTAACAATCGAGATTATTGGCAGCGCTGTTTTATATCAACTATGATCAATCTACGGTCACTATTCGCCGGTAACTCTATGCTACAGGTATTGTATTCATCTGTTCGAACACAATGGAATAAGCTCTATGGTGGTAAGCTATTCCACGACGAAGTGAATATTATACGTCGATTGATTTGGTTTATTGTTTCACTTACTTTGCTGATATTAATTCATGCCGTAGCGATGGTGGAGTTCGAAGGATTGAGTTTTGCTAATGGCGTATGGTTGAGTATCACTACCATTACCACGGTAGGCTATGGAGACTTTTCAGCCGGTACTTTCTGGGGCCGCGCTTCAACGGTGATATTACTTTATATTGGCGGTATTTTGTTGGTGGCGCAGGCTGCCAGTGATTTCGTGGACTATCGTATCGCCCGGCGAGAACGTATTAATGCCGGTATCTGGGAATGGAAAATGAATAATCATATTTTAATACTCAACGCGCCTGTGTATAACGCAGAAATTTACTTCAAACGGATTGTCAGCCAAATTCGTGAACTGGTGCAATATCAAAAAACACCAATATTAATTCTTTCAGATCAATTTTCCGAAGGACTGCCAACTAGCTTGAAGGAATTAGGCGTGCGTCATTTTCACGGTACCCCAAACTGTTTTAAAGATCTGCACCACGTTGATGTATTGTCAGCTCGTCATATATTGGTTTTGGCAAAAAATGAATATGATACGGCGGTCGATAGTAGTACTTTTGACGTTGTGCATCGCCTTAGCGAAATTGGAGTCGTCGACCGTACTTATGTGGAATGTGTGGATGATGAAAACCGAGAGCGTTTGTTTGCGATTGGTGCAAGGGTTGTGCTTCGACCAATTCGTTCCTATCCAGAAATTGTGGTGCGGGCAATGGTTGCGCCGGGATCAGAAGCGATTATCGAGGACTTTTTTACTCATGAGGGCGACCATCCACAAAGATATCAGGTCGAAATCAATAATGTGCCTTGGTATAAAGTGGTGTGCGCGCTAGCAGAAGCGGATTTTGGTGTAGCTATGGGTTATATTGACCTGAGTAACGATCATGTTGTCCCCAATCCTCCGGCATCAACCATGATTCACACAAACGCTTTGATTCTGTTGGTTAGAGAAGATGCAGAGCCCAAAACCGAAGAAGTGGTTGCCTGCCTCAATGAAATTCAAGCTTGATTGATCTGTTTTCCGGTTTATTTAGTACTATTTATGCTCGTTAGGTTCTTTTCGGTTTAGTTAGGCTGGTGTAACATAGGGAACTGTCGGAAATATTTGCTAAATTAGAGTTCTTTATAATCCATTTTCCGTTTACTAAAACTAGTTCAGGGCCTTACTTTGAGTCAAATTTTATCTAATATCGCGTTAGATCAGCTAAATACCTTCCAAGTCAAAGCAAATGCAGCCTCCTTCTTACAGATAAATAGTGAACGACAACTTAAAGACTGTTGTGGCGAAATCAGTAAATTTGATCAGCGTTTTGTCCTTGGTGGTGGAAGCAATTTGCTTTTTATTGGGGACTATTCAGGTTTGGTTATTTACCCTCAATTGAAAGGTATAAAAATTCTAACTGAAAATGATGATCAAGTGACATTACGAGTAGCAGCTTCTGAAGTTTGGCATGAGTTCGTCTGTTTTTGCTTGGACAAAGGATATTTTGGTCTGGAAAACCTGGCGTTGATCCCCGGAACGGTGGGCGCTGCACCTGTGCAGAATATTGGCGCTTACGGCGTTGAAGTCGAGTCTTTTATTAGCCAGATTAAATGTTTCGATTTAAATCAGGGCGAATTTATCAGCCTGTCTCATAATGATTGTCAGTTTGCCTATCGTGATAGTTTAATTAAGCGAGCCGGACAGGGGCATTACCTGGTCACTAGCGTGGATTTTGTATTACCCAAAAAATCAAAGTTAGTACTCACCTACAAACCACTGTCTGAATATTTTGCGGGTCAAGCACAGGTATCCGCAAGCCAGGTGTTTGAGCGAGTGTGCCAAATACGGAATGAAAAGCTGCCCGATCCGAACAAGCTGGCGAATGCCGGTAGCTTTTTCAAAAATCCTGTTATTAGCGAACAACAATACCAACAACTCAAACAGGCTTTTCCAGAACTGGTTGCTTATTCGGTAATAACAGACGGCATACAATACTTTAAGGTGGCCGCTGGCTGGTTAATTGAAACAGCTGGGTTTAAAGGCAAAGTGTTTGGTAAGGTTGGCGTGCACAAATATCAGGCGTTAGTATTAGTCAATTATTCAGATGATGATGGGGCGAACATACTGGTGCTGGCTGAGACAATCAAGCAGACAGTGAAGCAATTATTTGACATTGTGCTAGAGGCCGAAGTTCGTATTTTGGGCTGCCTAACTAGCCAATCTGAGAGTGTAAAATCATGAAGGCAGCCAGTCTGGAGCGTTTACAGAATTTAGTTCGACTGCTGGCAGACGGTCAGTTTCACTCCGGACAATATCTGGCTCAATGTCTAGGTGTTTCTCGCACCGCGATTTGGAAACTCATTGCAAAGCTGCAAGCATGGCAAATTGAAATATTTGCGGTTCGCGGCAAAGGATATAAGATCCCCGGCGGTCTGGTGTTAATTGATAGCGACTATTTGACTCAACAAATCACATCAAAAGCAAAACTTTTTTCTCAGATTGAGGTATTACCAACTCTGGACTCTACCGCGAGTTATTTAACACGTTCCTGGCAGCAGTTCCCTGGAGAGGGACGTATTTGTGTGTCGGAACACCAAACCGCTGGTCGCGGCCGTAAGGGCAGGCCGTGGGTATCCCCTTTTGGCGCTAACCTGTATTTTTCTTTGGGTTTAAATTTGCCATTGGGTCTAAGCGCCTTAGGTGGTTTGAGCCTGGCCGTAGGGATCGGATTGAGCAAGTTTTTAAATCAGTATTGTGATGATAAAGTCAGTCTAAAATGGCCAAACGATATTTTAGTCAATCAGCAAAAATTGGCCGGTATATTAGTTGAAGCGAGCGGCGATAGTAATGACCACAGTTTTCTCAATATCGGTATTGGGATTAACTGGGATATGCGTATCAGTGATGGCAGTAAAATCGACCAGCCTTGGGTCAATCTAAGGTCTCTGTTACGTTCTGATATTGGTAGAAATGAAATTCTGGCGCTTATTCTACTGGAACTGGATAAGATTTTGACCACCTATATTGAGCAAGGTTTTGAGTCCTTCCGAGATGACTGGGCAGCGCAAAGTGCTTTTTATGGCCAAGCCGTTATTATTCATACTCACAACGGACAAATATCCGGCACCGAAGTTGGTATCGATAAAAGTGGCGCGCTCAAGCTAAAAACCAGTGACGGAGAGAAGCTATTTTTTTCTGGCGAAGTGAGTTTACGCGCAGCTAACCAAAAACAATCAGGATGACCAGCAATGTATCTTTTAATTGATTGGGGAAATACCAGGCTGAAGTACCTTTTAGTCGAGGAGCTTTCTGAGTTGACTCGTCAATCAGAATTGGCCAAAGTTGAAACCGCTGCTAGTATCAAAGATTTAGTCCGGCAGCTTGAGCAATGGGGTAAAAAAGCGAGTCTAGTGAAAGTACTCGTTGCATCGGTTCGTAGTGAACAAGACAACCAAAAGCTAGCGGCAGCGCTAAATCAGGCCGGGTTAACTTTATTTATTGCCAAAACAAGCAAACACGCTTGTGAGGTTGAGTGCGGCTATCAAAATCCACTGAAGTTGGGGGTTGATAGGTGGCTTGCCATTATCGCCGGATATCAAGCCGGCCAGACCGTTGGTATTATTGACATAGGTTCTGCAATAACTCTGGATATTGTTGATCCTCAGGGCATCCACCTCGGAGGGCATATTCTTCCAGGCAAAAGATTACTGACTAACAGCCTGCTCAATACTGCCCATGTCAAAGCTGATCAGGGTCTACCGGTCTCATCCCGGTTCGAGTTGGGGAACTCCACCAGTCATTGTGTTAATTTTGGGGTTGAGCAAATGATCCATGGTTATCTTGTTTTGAGCATCACTGAGTCAGCTCAAAAGTATCAAGTCGATAAATGGTATATGACCGGAGGCGGTGTTGCATACTGGCTGGAATTATTGCAAAACAATCGCTTCTTTCTGCAGACCCAAAAGATTTTACACAGGCCGACGCTGGTATTTCAAGGATTGGCAAAACTGTATCTTTTTCAATAAGAAATTCGCTTGATATTTATAATATTTCCCACTAAATCCAAAGATACCCCGAGAATTGAATTATTTTTCAAATAATCATTGATCATTTTAAGATAACTCATTAGAATTCGCGTCCCTGCTTGAGAGGCGGCCTATTTGACACTCTTTTGCATGGTTCTAAGCACTATTCAAAATATTGGAAAATGCATTAGATTAGGCCGGTTTAGCTCACTTGGTAGAGCAACTGACTTGTAATCAGTAGGTACCCAGTTCGATTCCGGGAACCGGCACCATTATTTTATAAGCGGGGTGCTCAGAAATGAGTCACCCCCTTTTATATAGAATGGTTAGAAATTATTAAAAAGTGGGAATCTTGCGATAAATTTCTAGCCTGAAGAGCTAAAATAATTCAACAGTGAGAGTTTTCTATTAGAAGGTAGATAACGGCTTGAATTTAATGGATAAAAGGCTTGCATTTTTGCCTGCAAATTGTCATTATTCGCGGCTCTTTTTGTTGTGCTATTAAAGTTGCAAGAGATAGTATTTGGTGGGGTTCCCGAGTGGTCAAAGGGATCAGACTGTAAATCTGACGGTTCGCCTTCGAAGGTTCAAATCCTTCCCCCACCACCAGTATTAGAAAGCTTGAGGTAACTAGCTGTTTTAGTTAGATAAAAGGCCTCAAGATTTTGTGGAAAGTGTTTTGTTTGTCGTGTTCAGGCATGGCTTGTGAATAGCGAGTTGAACATGCGGGTATGGTACAATGGTAGAACCTCAGCCTTCCAAGCTGATGATGCGAGTTCGATTCTCGCTAC
>CAZOBX010000096.1:0-19548 GCA_964578045.1 uncultured Kangiella sp.
CTACTTGACGCGTTGGGTCGACGCCTTGCAGTCTTACTACTTGACGCGTTGGGTCAACGCCTTGCAGCCTTACTACTTGACGCGTTGGGTCGACGCCTTGCAGCCTTACTACTTGGTGCGTTGGGTCGACGCCTTGCAGCCTTACTACTTGACGCGTTGGGTCGGCTTCTTGCAGCTTTGCTACTTGAAGTGTAAGGGCTATTCCCTGCGAATAAGCAATTTGACTCTTTACAAATCCCCCTGGGAGAACTTCCTGATTAACGGGTTCTATCCGATTATTTCCAATTCCGGTGCTAGCTAAGATCAAAAGAAAAGTTAAAAACGATTTGGACATAATAGTGAACCTCTTTAGTTGAGTTGAATTGTGTTTGTTTCAGAAAAATTACATAAATGCTGCTTATAATACCTATAAATACACATTAATAGTATTAACATCAACCCATTACGTGAATTTCATCACATTTTAAAAGTTAAAAATATCTCCATAAATGGGTATTTGGAGATTTTCCATAAGCAAGAAAAACGGATTCACGTCAATGTAAGACAATTTAGCCATCTTATTTCAGATATCTACGCATCAACTGGACGTTGAAGACAATTTTTGATTCACAAGAAAAGTGAGATATTGCGATTTACAATTCAAGGATTACCATAGACGAGAAGCATTAACTTTCACTTAAGTTCTAGTGTTTTGTTAACCTAAGCTTGTGACATTGTGAGCAAAATTCGGAAGGTATTTCAATTTTTCCCATTTTTTTATTAATAGTTTAGACATATCTTTATGGCTTACCGGTTTACTGAAGAAGTAGCCCTGAATAATACTTGCCCTACTTTGCCACAAGTACTCACATTGCTGCTGCGTTTCGACACCTTCAATAACAACACTTAGCTCTAAACTATTTGCGATATCTATTATCGCTTTGACTATATTCGCATCTTTGACGCTATTTTCGATATTTTGAATAAAACTTTTATCCACTTTTAATGTGTCTAGCGGCAATGTCTTAAGTTGAGCCAATGACGAATAACCAGTACCAAAATCATCAAGCGCTAAATGAATTCCCAATTCACGTAAAGCTAACATTTGCTTTACCGTTTGATCTAACTCTTGAATACAAGCACTTTCAGTTAATTCTAACTCCAAATACTTGGCGTCTAAACCAACTTCTTTCAAGATAGCAGATACTTCTGATGCCAGATCTCTATGCCAAAACTGATGGGCCGACAAATTAACACACATTCTACCCCGCATGATCCCCTCATCAACCCAACATTTAGCTTGAACAATTGCCTTTCGCAACAGTTGATGACCAAGCGAAAGGATTAATCCGGTTTCTTCTGCAAGTGAAATAAACTCTTCGGGGCTCACGAAGCCAAAACTGGGATGATTCCAACGAGCTAATGCTTCCATACCGCAAACGCGACCAGTTTTCATATCGACTTTTGGTTGATAAGCTAGATCAATAACTCTCTCATCGATAGCACTACGCAAATCATTTTCTAAAGCCAATTTTTTTCGTGCCCGTTGATTCAGTTCGACAGAATAGAAATGATAAGAATTTAGGACTTCTTTTTTAGCTTCATACATAGCAGTATCAGCATTTCTTAATAATTTGTCAGCAGAAACACCATCTTCTGGTGAAAGCGTGATACCAATTGAAAAGTTTAGATTCAGTTTTTGCCCCTTAATAAATACAGGCATATTAAGCTCTTTTAACATTAATTCTGCAAAGGACGCAACTTCCGTTGATGAACGAATTCCGTCCCGAATGATTACAAACTCATCACCGCCCACTCTAGCTATAGTATCTTCTTCCCTATTGCAGTGTGTTAACCGCTTAGCGACCTCAATAATCAGCGTATCGCCGACACTATGACCAAGCGAGTCATTGACCCTTTTAAAGTTATCGATGTCTATTACAAAAATAGCAAATCTTTCCTTGCGAATTTTAGTTTTATTAATGGTTTGATTAAGCCGATCATATAAACACGCTCGATTGGGTAAACCAGTGAGGGAATCAAAATTAGCGAGTTTTCTAAATTCTTCTTCTGCTCGTTTATGGAAAGTAATATCCGAAAAAACCCCTACATAGTATCGAACATAGCCTTTTTCATCTAAGATGGTATCAATGGTTAACTTTTGAGGAAATGGGTCGCTCTCTTTTCGTTCTGCCCAAACTTCACCTTGCCAGTTCCCTTTTTCCATTAAACTCAAACGAATCCTTTGGATGATATTCGCCTGTTGTTCCGCGACGTCAGGAAACCACAATTCCTCGCCTTTTTTCTCCGTAAATGTAAAACCCGTTATTTTTTCATAGGATGGATTACATTCGATTAAACGCCATTTTTCATCTCTGATCCAGACACCGTCCGAAGTGGTTCGAAATGCCTGTCCTAGCCGTTCTATTTCCGCATCTTTGCGATGGATTTCCGATACGTCACGTTGAGTGCCAGACATACGGGTTGGGGTATTATTTTCATCTCTTTCAACTACTTTAGCTCGGTCTTGGATCCATCGCCAGCCCAGTTTTTCATCTTTGATCCGATAAGCCACATCAAAAAAATCTGTCTCTCCACTTAAATGTGAATGAAGTTCTCTTTTGACCCTGTCGACATCATATTGGTGAATATATTCAGATAGCTCCTTCAAATTTCTAGAAAGTACACTACAATTAATATTGATATTCTTATCAGCATCCGAACGAAGGACTTCACCCGTCATCAAGTTCCAATCCCAAATTTCATTGCCACCACCCCACAGACTCAGTTTGAGTCGTTTTTCACTTTCTTCAACGGTTTTTTGAGTTAATAATACTGCCTGGCGCCTTTTCCAATTCAAATATACAAATGTTCCTAATATTAAAGCTATTATTAGTAAATACGTAAACTTTGCAAAATTGGTTAACCACAAAGGGGGATGAATGACGATTTTTTTGCGTGCTACGATGCTATCCCAATTGGAATTGATATCCCTTACTTGTAATTCAAAAATATATACACCATGATCAATATTGGTATAAGTAGCCCTTCTAGATCCTGCCGCAGCACTAATCCATTTATCATCCAATCCGCTTAACCTATATCGAAATTCGATATCCGAAGGTTTAACGAATTGTGGACTGGTAAACTCCAACGAAAAAGGAGTTTGATCGAATTGTAGGTTAATTTCTTTTGATACTAATAAAGACCGACTAAGCACCGAACTTGATTCCGCTGAGATCTTAACTTCTCTGTTCGCTATGCTTAAACTTGTAATCTTGGGATTTTGGAGATATATTTTGTTTTCTATTATGTTTGGAAAAAAACGACTAAAACCATTCATCCCGCCAAAGTAAATATATCCATGTTTCGAAATCAAACCAGCCCGGTTAAATTCATCTCCTTGCAGTCCATCGTAGAAACCATATCTCTCGATATTGAAATTCTTAGGATCTATAGAAACCATGCCTACATTAGTGGTAGCCCAAATCCTTTGGGATACTGAATCTGCTATTATTGAATATACCGTGTTATTCGGCAATCCATCCTCTTCGCCAAGATTTATCACGCGACCATCTTCATAAAATACTTTGATACCTTGTGAAGCAGTTGCAGCCCAAAGACGACTATCCCAATCACGGGCCATCCATAAAACATTGGTACCTTCCGAACCAGGTAATATGGATATATTTATGCGACCATTAATAAAAGAGACCTCTTTTATACCTAACCCTTCTGTACCAATTAATAGTTTAGTCTTTGAATCGTTCATTAAAGTTTGTGGTGCGACAACTTCTATGTTGTGACCTTCTATGGGCAAAATAGAATTGCCTTTGATTTTAAAGGCTTGCAGGCCGCTACGAAAAAACATGATCCACAACCTTCCATAGGAGTCTTTCTTTATCATTCTGACAGCTTCTCGCTCTCTAATTGGTTCACCGTTTGCGTCTTTATAAATTTCTAATTCACCGGTTTTTAGACTATACCGAAAAAGACCTAAGTCGGTCCCTAGCAAGAGTAACTCTTCACTCACCTGAAATATTCCTGAAATAGAACCTCTAAATACCTTTCCCATCAATTCAAGTCTATGGTGTTTAAATTCCTCGTTTGTCGGATTGAAAAGCGATAACCTTCCGCTTTCAGTCCCTATCCAAATTTCGCCACTATAGGTCTCTGATAAGGAAAAGACCACGGTATCCATAGGCCCCAATTCATCTTTGTTATACAATCGAAAAGATTCGAATTTCCTACTTGAAGGGAAATGTCTACTAACTCCCCCTCCTTGGGTTGCAATCCACACCGTTTCATCTTTTCCCTGAAATATTTTGAATACACTATCTATTTTTGTAGAAATCATATTCCTATCGTCAGAATTTACCACGAAGCTTATGTCTTCTACGGTATTTTGAATTAGAATACCGCTTTGTGTACCAAACCATAAGCGACCGCTTTCATCCTGGTGAATCGTTCGTACTCGCTCACTTGGCAAATTCAATTCATACCTAACCAATTGGTGATTACTTTTGTTAAGACGTAAAACACCTTTACCCCAGGTAGCGATGAGAATTCGACCATAAGAATCTTTAAAAATATCCAATATAGACTCTTTTGAAAGCTCGAATAGACGTTGTTTTCTATTTTCATTGGAATACACAATACTTAAACGGGTGAAACTATTTTCTTTTCGATCAAATAAAAACAAACCTGCGCCTATAGTTCCTATCCAAAGCTGCTTATGATCATCTTCAAAAATACTTCGAACTTTTGAGTGATCAAAATTTTTGAGTAGAAACGAATTTGGTTCTAAAGAACTTAGTCCTTTAGTCGTGCCTATCCATATCATTCCATCTTTCGTCTGGTATAAATCACGAATTCTATTTGAGCTTAACTTTACGTGTTCATTTTTGATGGTATAACTTAAACGCATAAAATTATTAAATTCCTTTCTGTATAAATCTAATCCGTTGTCAGTCCCCACCCACAAGCGCCCAGTATCATCTACCAAGAGAGATCGTATTATGTTGCTTGACAAACTATTTACATCTGACCTTTTATGTCGGTAATTGACAAACTTAAACCCGTCATACTTCTGCAATCCATCTTCAGTAGCAAACCAGATAAATCCATCTTTATCTTCTGCGATATCATAAACAACGCTGGAAGCAAGGCCTTGTTGTTTATCGAGTGTATGAAATTGAAATGCGGGTTCAGCGCTAAGTGGTGTATGGTTGGAAAAAAGGATAATCAGCAAGCAGAATGCTCCGTACATGGAAAATATTCCATTGGGGCGAATGAACTTGCTGTAAAAATTTGCCATGTTAAAGGGGGTAAAACCGCTTATATTAATTATTATGATTAATGAATATAGTAGAGTTACATCAATTTACCACATTATAAAACGTATATTGTGGGAATTGAGACATAGGTCTCTAAACTATTATTTCTTTAACCTCAACGAGTTAGCGATTTTCTGAGTCTAACATATCACCAATCTGCTTGGAAAGAAAACTATCATAATCATAGGAGTATTGTATTAGACTATTTTTTTGACTAGTACGATAATTAACACAAGAGTTAAAAACACCTGAGTTAGATGATTATGAAAAAAATTACCATTTTTGGCCGACCAGGCTGTGGGTTTTGTAGCCGTGCCAAACAGTTGTGTGAAATCAAAGAATTTGAGTTCAAATATATCGACATCTGGGCAGAGGGTATTAGCCAGGCTGACTTGCAAAAAACAGTGGGTGCGCCAGTATCCACCGTGCCGCAAATCTTCCACGGCAAAGAGCATATTGGTGGATATACCGAATTCGAAGCCTTTGTCAGACAAACAGCATAAACCCAGAGAAAACCTTCTTCTTATAGAAGGAATAAGCTCGCATCATTGATTAAATTTAAGGATAATACCGATCTATTATAAATACCGCCATTTAGGTAGGTTAGAGCAAAAATAAGGGTATTATCCTGTGAAGGCAGTAGTAGAATCTTGGTTAAATAATGCAATTTCTGAGCTTCAAGCTCAAGGCGTTATTCCAGTCGAATTTAAAGCAGTGGTTAAACTAACTCACACCAAAGACAAATCACACGGCGATTTTGCTTCTAACGTCGCGTTAATGCTGGCAAAACCTGCAAAAAAGGCCCCACGACAAATCGCCGAATTAATCGTCAATTTGCTCGGCGAGCACCCAGAAATCGATAAGTTAGAGATAGCGGGTCCTGGTTTTATTAACTTCTTTTTAAGTCAGTCTGCCAGCACGCAGGTCATAACCAACATATTAGATCTTCAAGAAAAATACGGTCACAGCCAAGTTGGACAAAATCAATCGGTGCAAGTGGAATTTGTTTCGGCCAATCCCACTGGTCCACTGCACATAGGCCATGGTCGAGGTGCCGTAGTAGGCGATTGTATTGCTCGATTACTCGAGGCAACCGGTTGGAATGTTAACCGTGAATTCTATTACAACGATGCCGGCCAACAAATCAAAAACCTCGCTAGATCAGTGCAGGCCCGGGCAAAAAATATTGGTCCAGAGAATAGTGAATGGCAAGACGACTGGTATCAAGGCGCTTATATTAAAGAGGTCGCTGCCGATTATATGGCAGGTAAAACCGTTGACTCGGCTGATAAACACGTCACCGGCAAGGCCGATATTGAGGATTTAGAGGCCATCCAGGCATTTGCGGTTGCCTATTTACGCCGAGAGCAAGACCTCGACTTAAAGGCCTTTGAAGTTGATTTTGATGTCTATTTTCTAGAATCATCCCTATATGAAAAAGGCGATATAAACAAAACTGTCGATGCCCTGATAAAAGCCGGTCATACCTATGAAAAAGACGGTGCGCTTTGGCTTAAAACCACGGAATACGGCGATGATAAAGATCGAGTGATGCGAAAATCAGACGGTGGTTTCACCTATTTTCTGCCGGATATTGCCTACCATGTGAATAAATGGAACCGAGGTTTCAAGCGGGTAGTCAATGAATTTGGTTCAGACCATCACAGTACGATTAGTCGAGTTAAAGCGGGATTACAAGCGTTAGATTTAGGCATTCCTGAAAACTGGCCAGAAGTAGTACTTCATCAAATGGTGACAGTGATGCGTGGAGACGTTGAAGTCAAAATCTCCAAGCGGGCTGGCGGATACGTCACCTTGAGGGACATTATCGACGAAGTCGGCCGAGACGCGACTCGTTATTTCCTGGCCGCCAGACGATCAACTTCCCAAATGACCTTTGACATTGAGTTGGCCCAATCCCAAACCAAAGACAATCCGGTTTATTATATTCAATATGCCCATGCTCGTATTTGCTCCGTCTTTAGAAAACTTGAGGAAAAAGGCCGCCACTTTGATCAACAAAATGGCTTGGCGAATTTGTCCAGATTAACCCTTGAACCTGAATTGGGTCTGATGGATAAAATGAATCAGTACCCGGGGTTGGTCAGCAATGCTGCCGAGACTTGCGAGCCTCATGTCATCGCTCATTTCTTACGAGAATTAGCTGCAGAGCTTCACCAGTACAACCACGCAGGCTCTGACTCAGCCGAGAAAAGATGGATTGTAGATGATCAAAATTTATGCGATGCCCGAATGTGTTTAATCAAAGCCGTCAAACAAGTCATTGCCAACGGTTTAGGACTATTGGCGGTTAGCGCGCCGGAGAAAATGTAACCCATGGCAAAAGATTACGCAAAAAATAAAAACAAAAAAAAGAAGTCCGGTGCGAGCCGCGGCAAAAAAAAGAAAGGCGCATCAGGTGGGTTGATATTTACTGCATTTTTATTAGTCGCCGCGCTGGTCAGTTTTCTGGTTTATTTGAAATGGTATCGCCCCCCCGCTCTGATTAACAATCAGAATATCAGTAAAACTAGCGAAAAAAAGCCACAGCAAAAAAAATTACCCGTCACAAAAAAACCACAAACCGATCCTAAAAAGGACATTGAAGACAACGAAGTACCTTTTTATAAAACCCATGAAGAATTGGTCAATAAAACCGTCGAAATTCCCATAGAAGACTTAAAGCTGCCTGATGAAACGCATAAATACGAATATCTCATGCCATGTGGGTCTTTTAGAGACAGTAATCGGGCCGAAGAACTTAAAGCAAAAATCGCGTTTATTGGCTTTGAGTCAAAAATTAATCAAGTTAACGTTGAGTCAGTATTGTGGCATCGAGTCGAGTTAGGACCATTCAAAAGTAAACGCAAGGCCGAATCCATTCGCCATCGCTTGCAGGATAATGGATTTGATTATTGCAAGATTTGGCGCAAGAAGATTATCTAAGTGGAGGGTTCATAGCAGCACCCAAATAGAAAGGCCCTCGTTAAAATTGAGAGCCTTTGTGGCTTAGGTTTTTACACCCGACAGCCTTCCAAAGATTATTCAACAAATCTAAAATAATCAAATCGCACTATTTGCACAATCATTGCCAAACTACATTCAATAGCGCTGCACTGCTAGAGCTACCGTCATAAGATTCCGCTTCTCTCTCGCCATCGCCTGAAATAATAATAGTTACCGCACTAGAGCTACTCCAACCCGATTGGTCCACCAGTTCCTGAATAATAGCGGTTAAGTCTGAGGTTTGTTGGGCAGAACCTGCTTCTCCAACCGTGTCCCATGAACTTGGAGACCAACTCACGGATGCAGACGTAGCTGAACGATCGGATATATTGTCGTCGCTCGAACTGAATGTCGAAGAATTAGCACTTTTGTGCGCATATATTGTCAGACTGACACTCCCAGAATTAACTGAATCCACGGTAAATTGCACACTGGCACTACTGATTGTAGCCCCTTGAGATATCCCAACATTCTGAAAACGGATACCAACCAACTGTTCAGTTGAGCCACTTTCATCGACCAGTTCCAGATCTGAACTGGTCAAATTAATGCTTCCATCACTCACCTTTTCTTCAGCGTCGTCGCTGCTTTGAGCGACTTGAACGCTTGCGCTTCCTCCGCCGTTGCCGCCGCCATCTTCAGAATAGGTAATCGTCAATACCGCTGCATCGCTTGAGCTGCCGTCATAAGATTCCGCTTCTCTTTCGCCGTTTCCGGATATAATAATGGTCACTGCACTATTTGTATCCCAACCAGACTGATCCACTAACTCCTGAATAATACTGGTTAAGTCAGAGGTTTTTTGAGCAGCACCTGAAGCGCCTACCGTGCTCCAGTCACTCGGTGACCAACTCACTGATGCAGCCGTGGTTGAACGATCGGATATATTGTCATCACTCGAACTGAATGTTGAAGAACTGGTGCTTTTATGGGCATATATCGACAGGTTGACACTTCCGGTATTGTCGTCGTCAACGGTAAATTGCACACTGGCACTGGTAATGGTCGCGCCCTGAGGTATATTGGCGTTTGCAAAACGGATACCGACTAATTGCTCAGTCGAACCACTTTCATCGACTAATTCCAAATCTGTACTAGTGATATTCATACTTCCGTCACTGACATTTTCCTCAGCATCATCGCTGCTTTGTGCAACGCTTATATTCACAGTAGTATCACCACCGTTACCGCCACCCGATGATTCCGCGGAAACAACAATATCGTCAACGGATATATCTCCTTTGCTTCCACCGGTCACGATACCTGTCAATCGTAACTGTATCTGTTGATCATCATATTCATCAAGACTCACGGTGGCGGAGCTCCAGTTGCTACCTGAAGAATGCTGCTCGCCAGTTTTACTCCATTCTTCAGTCCAACTTGAACCATTATTAGTGCTAACTTCTAGCTTAAGTTCACCAATATCATCGCCATGCATGGAATAACTGAACGATACTTCTGCTGTCTTGTTGTCTAAATTATAACAAGGGCTCAACATCGCGACTTCATCACCGGAACTCAAAAAGCCATTGCTGGAATCAATATGGGCGAAATGGTGCCCTTCATCGGCTGAACTGGCGCCGGTATCGCTGGTACTGGTATCGAAAGCATACTTCCAGTCAAAATCATCATCGTTATACTCATCTTGTACCCAGGGTGTATTACTCACACTTTCATCGGTATTAAACCCTTCACTATGAGGAAAAGAGCTTACTTGAGTTGAATTGGCACAAGTCGGGTTAGAATCACCATATTTAGAGTACAAATGGAATTTGTGAGTCGCAAGAACATATCTTAGTCGGGTTTTTTGTCCGTTGCTAAAAGTGTCTCTGCAAGTATTCTGACCTTTACCCATGTAATTGAAACCATCGGGATCATATTCCTGCCCGGTTGAATCTTCCTCGTCACCGACCCATACACACTCATCAAAAAAATCTCTGTCGCCTGGATCAACCGGTGTATCGATAATGCCATCACCATATTGCCAGCCACCCGAACCTTCCATTACCGCGATAGTCTGTTCGTCATAATCTTGATAGGTATGCTTGAGACTGGTATTGTGGCCAAATTCGTGAGCAATGGTGGATTCCTCAATTTCCTCTGATTCAACTTCAATCACGTCTGTTGCTTCATAATCCCAATAAGCGTGACCGTTTCCACTCATTTCCAGAGGAATAATGACATTTAAACTGCCACGATCAAACCAGGGCCTAACGTCTTCTTCGTTATCGCTATCCCACTCATCATCGCCGGTATTATTAATATCATCGACATCGCTATTAGTAAGATAAGTGACCTTATCTAATTCAAAATCAACACCTACTGAATTGTAAGCTGAGTTTAATTGGTCGATGGCGGTGGCTAGTTCAGACGACGAAACAGCAGCGTTAGAACCGCTATTGCTGTCAGCTCCAACAATAAAGTGAACGGGAATTGTATCCGCCAAAACATTGAAACTTAAAGCAACCAGGGTTATCTTCAAGGCATGGTAAATTTTGATTTTCAGTTTATTTATTTTCATTTCTTAACTCCTCAATTTATAATTAATTTGCTATTCAATTTAGAATGTTTTCGATTTTCTTAGAGTCCATTCTGCAAATTATATTAAGAGGAGTTAACCACATAATTCAACTAACCGAAGCTCGTTTTTTTACCGTTTTATTGTCTTTTCAATGTCTATTCAATTCCTACAAAAGTGTTGTATGAAATTAGTTTTGTTTATTCGACTTTAAGTATATAAGCACCACTTTCCCCGACTTCATCACTACTACTGATACTTTCTACTCTTATATAATAAGTGCTTGCTGATAAGTCTGAAAAACTAACAGACTCTATCGTTGTTCTATCGCTATTGATATCTGCCAAAGTGTTTTTATCGGCGTTATAAACTCTCAACCTTAAATCTACCGAGGACTCACCCATTCGTGAAACGGTTAGATTAATCGCACCGCCATCCCAATTGAGCTGAAAATAATCGTCGTCACCACCTACTTCGATTACGCCATTTATTTCAATCCCTTTTTTGATCAAGGTTGGGTTGTTAAAGCTATCACTATGGTCATCTTGTCTGTAACCATCTCCGGAGTAACTTCCAAAATCCTGTCCGAATTGCAAGATGATTGCGCTAATAATTTCCGTATCATTTTGACTGTTTGCAATACATAAATTATTGCTATCGTCTGCACCGTAACGCCAGCCGTTTACTAACCCTTTACCAGACCCCATGATCGCTCCTTGAACTTCATCAAACTGGTCCCAGTTTCTCAGTTTAACCCAGCCACTATCTTCTGCATCAGGGTCGCTTGGATCGCAGACTCCCTGATGATGCAGATCTAAGAGATGGCCGAATTCAGAAGCGACCGTTCGACTTTTATTGTCATCATCAATCTCAATTCGGTTGGCACCTGTATAGGCCACACCGCCAGGAGGATCACTATGAATAGCCTGGTAACAACCAGTCGCCAGACCTGCTGTAGAGCTATCGGTTATCAATTGCCAGGCATAAGCATTAGCCACTTTTGCTGCTTCATGATCGGTGGTGACGTTGATATCAAACATTGCAAAATATTCTGCTGTTCTTCGCCAAGCAAGAACAATTGTATTGCGCTGAGTCATAGTGAATTCTTGACCGTCACCAAATTTAACCCCCATGCCATCTAATGCTTCAATATTTTCTGGGTCATAAGTGTCGGGGTCATCAAAATAACTGCATAGAGAATGGTAGTAAAAGCCGCCGCCAAAATCCATGTAAAGGGCAATGGGTGCTCCAGGCAGACTTTCTAAAAGAGGCACTTGTCTTTCACCTTGTTGATAATTATTCTGTTGTTCATCCCAGTCGAGCACTAACTCATTATCAACGCCACTATTGCCGTTACTTTGTGGTAAATCGACAAAATCTAAACTGGTATTATCACAATTTGCCATTTCACCTGCGTCGTTAAATGTATAAACAACAAAGCTAGTGGCTCCACGAGGAATTTCAGTATTCTCGATTAAGTTAAAAACGATATCATTTCCGGTGGCTGATATTGCGCTAATGATAGTTTCGTCATTTAGTGAACAATGATCACTGTCTCCCCAGCGAATTCGATAACCGCTAATATCACTTTCGTCGGACGCTTTAATAATTAAAATATCACCCGCCAGTTTCCCCATTGACATATCAATATCGATAAACGAGACTTGTTGCGCTTTATTAACCGGCAAACTTAATCCTTCGAGCGGAATTTCTGAAGGCGAAATGTCGCTAGAAGATGATCCAGAACTACAAGCGATCATTAAATAAACCACGCAAATAAACGCAATACTTTGTAAGTAAAAAATAGATTTCATAAGAAAAACCTGCGAAATAGAAAAACAAAAAGGGAAATTGATTAATTTAGGTCAAAACCACTGAGTAGAGAAAAAAGCCCCCATAGGAGGCTAAAGGTAGATCTAAGTGTTTAAGCAGTTACTTTATAATGATGTTTCTTAGTTTCAGCTAGAAACGATAATCCGCACCAAAATAGACATATCGCCCCTTGCCTCTACCATATTCAGACCAAGAATTAGCTCGCGACGACTCTAAGAAAGGCCCCAAGTTGTTAAAGATATTGTCCGCACCTGCAGATAAACGCAAAGATTGATTGTTATCAAGCTCCATCGTGTAGGACACTGACAAACTGTGCTTTACATAAGAAGGTAAGAACATGTAAGCAGGGTCATCTGGATTAGCAACACAATCTGCGTCACCAGTCGCACATCTTTCATCATTAGCTTCAACAGCTTCTAGATAATTTTCGTAATAGTCCTGATCACTAATGGCGCTTCCTCTCATACTGGTTCTCCAGCGAACTCTCCAATCATCTATAGTATAGGCAATTGATGCGGTTGCTTTGTTCATAAATGTAAAATCGCTAGCATACCCCCTGTATTCGGTTTCAACCGAGCCATCATTACCGGTAACAGTCTCTGAGTGAGATTTTAGATGCTGCCATAACAGATTAAAAGATAATCTACCTACTTCCAAGTCATGCTTATAGCTGACATTAAAGTCGTAACCAGTATTACGTATTTCATTAAGATTAAATAGCTGTTGAACAACTTGTGCAAATTGGCCATCGGCATCACGTGTGATAAAGCCACAAAATTCATTATCCGTGCCAAACGCGACTGTCGGTGAGTCGTAACAATTTTCTAAGATATCTTCATTACTAAAATTTTCAATTGCATCCTTCAAAACAATATCGTAATAGTCGATGGATATTGTCAAGTCGTCTATTGGCGTGAGTCCAATACCCACAGTGAGAGTATCAGCGGTTTCTTCCTTTAGATTAGGATTTCCCAGATCGGGTGCATAGTAGCTTCCACCATCCTCTTCAAACTCCCCATCTTCAGCAATAGTTGCCGCAATACCAGGATCCAGACGACAATTGGCATGGCCTGGACCGGTTGATGTTGCTGTCACACCGTCACAAATATCGTCAAAACCATCGTAGTCACCCTCTAGTGTCGTTCTTAATTCATCCATGTTTGGCGCGCGTTGTGAGCGTGAATAATTCATCCGTACAGCGTAACCGTCTATAATTTCCCAAAAAAGCCCGGCGTTATAACTGGTTATTGTACCAACACCCTCGGAACTATAATTGCTAAAACGGAATGACGTATCCAGATCTAACCTTCTAGCTCCAGCGACGTCAGCGAGTAAAGGAATGTGAAATTCGCCAAACGCTTCATGAACATTGACGTCGGCATAGTTATTAGGGACGATATTGTAGGTAATACCACCAAGTCGCGCACCTTCACTGGCCGTTTTCGAGATTTCGTCACGTCGAAATTCATAACCAAATACTGCTGACAAACTACCAGCCGGCAATTCCGCTAAATCACCTGAGATAAAACCAAGTCCATTAGCTCTTGTCAATTCAATATCTAAATGTGGATTAACCCGGATCCAGTCAGCCATTTCTGGAGTAATAGAGCCTACGCCAAATAAATTGATCGCAACACATCCTGCTGCACGAGCGTCCGCATCGGCACACTGAATGACCCCGTCAACTTCCTCTGCATCCAAGGCTTGATTCAATTTAAAAATATTCAATTCGTTCAGACGATCGAGTTTTTGATGAAATTTACCATAGCCAACCGATACATCGTAATCCCATTCTCCATCAAAAACAGTACCCGTCAAACCAACATGCGATCTAAAGGTGGCTCGTGATTGATCCGTCGTTACCTGACCTACTTCGTGCATACGGCGATCCCAATCAAGCTCATCTTTGCCGTCAGGGTCAGCAAGCATATAGTTGTATATTTCCGCAGGCATATACGGGTTGTCGATACCAATATGGTCGGTGGCAAGACGTGTTCCAAAAAGCGTAACCGGGTCTAGAACGCTCACCGTCTGATTTTCACCTTCATCTTCAGGTGACTTATCGTTTACCGATGTGTTATATGAATACATGACTGAAGAGTATAAATCTATATCGTCAGTAAGTTGGTAATCAAACTTAAACGCGGCAGACGCTCGATCGACTGGAGTACTTGGATAAACCCACTGATCAGAACGTACACCGTCTCTTTCTTCTAAAAAGCCAGTTTGTAAACCATCTTCGTTAAACCAAAAATCACCGTCGATTATTTCGTTATCTCTTCCTTCGTCAAATACACCGCCTGCAATGCCATCACTTCTATCTCTCCATTCAGATTGGGGCGCATTACATTCTCTATCACCACTTTCAACCCGATACGCGTTACACATTTCATCGTCATCATAGGTATGACTTAATTCAATCCCTCCGCGCTTAATACGGTCTTGATAAGTTATACCAAAATCACGATCCATTCGAGTACTGAAATACAAATACCCGCGACCGTCGTCAACGTCGGCACCATAATTAAATTCGAAAGTTTGACGTTCACCACCACCCTCGGTAGTTTGACCAACTTTCGCTTTCATCTCGAAGCCTGTTTTATCAGTTTGGGTAATAATATTAATCACGCCGCCTACTGCGTCTGAACCATAAACCGCCGAAGAACCACCGGTAATCATTTCAACTCGCTCTACCATTCCGCTGGGAATTGAACTCAAACCAAAGACACCACTGTCGCTGTTGCCAACTACACGACGACCATCAACCAATATTAACGTTCTTTCGGAGCCAAGGTTACGTAATGTAACGGTAGACAGACCGGTTCGAGTAATACTGGATTGAGTATTTGTGTTGGATGAAGATATTTCAAGTGAAGGCATGGTTTCTACCAAAATTTCCTGCAAAGAGTCAGAACCCATATCTTGCAGTTCCTCTCTGCTCACGCCAATTAGCGGTGCTGGCATATCAAAATTGTCACGCTTAATTCGTGAGCCGGTTACTGTAATTCTTGTTCCTTCCTCTTCCGCTGCACTTTCTTCTTCTGCGGCTTCAGCATATATAGAGCTCGTAAGTGCAATTGATATTGCGCCGGCGATCACTCCTATCTTAAATTTTTGTCTCATTTCAATCCCCTCAATTATTGAATATATTATCTGCCGCTATGTCATCGGTCGTTTGGTAAAATAGCTTTCTTTTCTGAATAACATTGTTTTATTAATAACGTTGTTTTGTGATGCAGCTAAGTTCACAAATCCATTCTAGTAATGTCTAATCTCAAGATGCAATTCAACTAGACTCTTTTCTTCACCGCTTCTATATCTATTCAACATCTATTGACTAATAATCCTTTAAAATCAAACAAATAGATTCTAGAACAGCAATCTCTTATAACTAAAAAGCATCCTTTTAATGGCTAGATATCTGCGATATTGAATTCATATAAGCTTGATTTGCTTGCGTCAACAAAAATTGTTGGCCGTCTAAAGTTCCGCGGCTAAATTCACCATTTCTCCAAAGTAAAATTTCGCCTTGTTTGCCCGCTTTCATTCGGGCATCAATTGCAATCACTTTACCTTCGTAACGAGTTTCTATTTGATCCTGAGTGGTATGACCTACCACAAGATGTGTTATCTCAAAATGTTTAAGTAAGTTATCTATTTCTGCAGAACTCGCTTGTTGGTTTTTAAAATAACCTCTGTACCAAATGGGGCCATCGTCCGAGTGAAGATAATCCCCCCATTCCTTACGAGAAGAATTAAGTTCGTTTTTAATGAGATTTTGTTTGAAAATGTCATTAATTGTATTCAGAGACATTTTTTGGTCCACCAAATAAGGATGGAATCCGCCGTGGGCAAACAACATCCCATTAACCTTAATTAGTACCGAACGACTACGTAACCAGTCTCCTAAAACACTACCTCTGGCAAATAATTCCGCATAAGGTATTTCTAATATTTGGGCTGCTTCAAAATATTTATCGTTGACATAACGCAAGTCATCATTCAAAACCATGACCTCATGGTTTCCTAATAAATAGTGAAGTTTACCGCCTGCTTTAGCCGCCTGATTTTCTAGATTATAAAGAAACCAAAGCGCTTCAGTGACTTCGACTCCACGGTCAAAAACATCCCCGGTAACGATTAGATGACCGGTACTAAAATTCCAATTTCCATCTAAGTCGATTATTTTGTTATTTTGTAATAGTTTATAAAATAATTTAAATTGACCATGTATATCACTGACTGCGGCAACATTAAAGTCACCTTGATAGACCAGTTGGTTTATCTCTAAAGGCTGTTTTCTTCCTATTATGTTCGATTTACCGCAATTTTCTATTACTTGCTCTGGCCGGTAAACGAATTCAGATTGTTTTATCTGCCCCTTGCAAACCCATATTGCCAAACGAGAATCATCTCGTTCAAACACATACGGACCATCATCGATTATTGACCTTACCGGTTGTTCCTTTTGGTCTGACCGCTCTGTTTCAGTTATCGGATAGCCTCGATAGGATAAATAGGTTGCAATAATGGTTATTAATAATAAGGAAATGATAATCAGCGAGTGAATACGATACTTTTTACTAAATATTTTCATTTTATAGATTCGTCTTTTTAATGTCTGGTTTTGGATGTTTACTTTGTAAGGGATACCAGACTAAAAGACAATCTCTATGTCTCTGTTCTTTAACGCTTCTTTATCTATTTATCATCTATTCCGAAAATCGCCATAGTAAAAAGAGGTTATATCCCAATAAAAAAAGAAAAATAGGATTGACATTAACCATAACTCATTGAAGAATGGTCTAAACACCCCTTAGGAGATACCTAAAAATTGGTTGTTTGATAGTCCGAGAAAATCATATGTTCGCAATATAAACTCCACAAAAATAACAGCTGCGAGTAGAGAAGTCGGGAAAAACAGAATGCATACAATTAGCCTCCTAACCATTGGTCAGTATAGTGTCCTCCCGCAAGAGTTCACTGTTCAATTCAAGTCGCAGGAAAAAACCACACTTCAACCTAAGTTTATCGATTTGCTGGTTTATCTGGCAGAACATTACCCGCGTATTGTTCCTCGTCAGGAATTAATTGATAATGTTTGGGATGGTAATTTTTACGTCGGAGAGAAGGCGCTGACAAATGCGATTTGGCATTTGCGAAATACCTTTAAGATGCATGATGATCATCAGGAAATAATCGAAACGATTAGAAAAACCGGTTATCGGCTCTTGGTAGAACCTGAAATTATTGTACAACAACCAACTTTAATCAAAAATAATCAAACAGGGGAGCGAGTCAGTACAAATCCGAGACGTTGGATAGTAAGAGATCGACTTTACCTTAGTTTGCTGCTAATCATAGGCGCTTCTTTCTGGTACTACGCTAACAGTCGAATAGCAACAAAACAGATTACCATAGAAGCCGTCACCACCGCCCCGGGACAGGAGTTATTTGTTGCACCTTCTCCTGACGGAAGATATATTGTCTACCAAAAGAATAGCCAGGAAGATCAATTCGATTTATATATGCAAGATCTGCAGCAACCGGATGCACGACCTCGACAACTTACCTTTGACAAAGCAATCGAACGCCATTCCGTTTGGAGTAACGATGGCAAGTATTTATATTTCTCTCGTCGGGATCACGATAGAAATATCTGCCACTATATTCAATTCAACATTTCAACTCATCAGGTGAAAAAAGTCGCTGAATGTCCTATGGCGAGTAAATATAATTATCTCGATATTTCACCGGACGACAAAATTCTCGCATTTCATGGCGATGATGAGAACTCTGATAATAGTGGCATTTATTTTGTTGACTTAACCAGAGTTGGAGCCTTGCCGATACGATTTTCCTGTGTGACTAAGTGCAAATATAGAGATCGAGACGTCGCTTTTGCTCCCGACGGAAAACGTCTGGCGCTTACTCGTCGTAACAACCCTTTTAGTGAAGACATTTATGTGGTTAATATCGAAACGAAAAAATCGACACGAATTGTTGAAGGAGAAGACATTGTTGGATTAAGTTGGCATCCTGATAATTTGCATTTAGCTTATGGATTGAGAAAAGCCGGTCTCCGCACTGGATTTTTGGTCAATACAGCTACTAGGTTAAAGTACCCACTGAACATAGAGGGTTTTAGTTATCCTGCATTCACCAAAATCGATAGCACTTTGTTCTATCAGCAACGATCGAGCAAATACCAGATTAAATCTTTAAGTCTCGACCAATCCACCGCGTCCAGTCCATTCCCAGTATTATTATCAGATTTTAGTCATCGAAACCCTGATTATTCTGAAATGTCTAAGAAAATAGCTTATGTATCGAATGAAAGCGGGTATTTTGAACTTTGGTTAGCCAATGCACAGGGGAAAGAGAGAAAGCAGTTAACCAATCTTAAAAAAACGGTTAGTTTCCCTCGATGGTCTCATGATGGACAAAAAATCGTTTTTCTTGTCTCCTTTAATAATCAGGATGGATTTGAAATTTACATTGTTGATGTGAGGTCAAAGCTGTTGTCTTTGTTAAAATCCCCCTTCAACAACCATAGTCGTCCGAGTTGGAGTTTCAAAGATAACGCCATTATTTCCTCTATTTCTACTGATGGACACACCGATCTATATCAATTTCCGATAAATGCTGAACAACCAAAAAGGATTAGTTTTGACGGCGGTCAATTTGGCATAATGACTTCTGAAAACAACTTAATCTACACTCGAAATGTCGAAGGATTATGGCAAAAAGAAGTCACGGATAATGCATTGTTGAATCCCGCTATTTCGATTATTAAGCCTAAACATTTTAATAGGGTTTATTCCTGGGTTTATACTAAAAAAGGAATTTACTTCCGAAGAACCACTCGTAATTATC
>CAZOBX010000097.1:0-2408 GCA_964578045.1 uncultured Kangiella sp.
AATATGGTAGCTTATAGCCTTGCTGGAATCTGCATTTTGAGGTAGCACGGGTATACACTAATCTTAAGGATTTAAATGTCCAGTACTTATAATTCTGATTCAATTGAAGTTCTTCGGGGCCTCGATCCGGTTAAAAAACGACCCGGTATGTATACCGATACCACTCGCCCTAATCATTTGGCGCAAGAAGTCATCGATAATAGCGTTGATGAAGCGTTAGCTGGTTATTGTAAAAACATCACGGTATTGCTGCACATAGATGGCTCTTTGGAGGTGAAAGATGATGGTCGCGGAATGCCGGTTGATATTCATCCGGAAGAAGGGGTCAGCGGGGTCGAGTTAATTTTGACTAAACTTCATGCCGGCGGAAAATTTTCCAATAAAAACTACGAATTTTCTGGCGGCCTTCATGGGGTTGGTATTTCAGTGGTGAATGCGCTTTCCAGTCGGGTTGATGTGAGTGTCAAAAGAAACGGAAAACGTTATCAAATTAGTTTTGCTAATGGAGACATAAGCTCACCACTCGCCGAAGTCGGTGACGTCGGGCAGCGAAATACCGGGACTAGCGTGACTTTTTGGCCCGATCCCAAATATTTTGATACGGCTAAATACTCGGTTTCCAAATTAAAGCATTTATTGCGCGCCAAAGCGGTATTGTGTCCTGGTTTAACCGTTATATTAATCGATAATAATACCGGCGAAAAGAACCAATGGTTTTATGAGCAGGGCCTGACTGACTATCTTAAATTGACTGCCATCGATATCGAAACTCTACCGGATGAGCCTTTTGTCGGTAGTTTTAAAGGGGATACTGAAGCGGTTGATTGGGCTTTGTTCTGGCTGCCTGAAGATGGCGAAGTGATTAATGAAAGTTACGTGAATCTGATCCCTACGGTACAGGGTGGCACTCACGTTAATGGTATGCGTACTGGTCTGTTGGATGGAATGAAAGAATTCTGTGACTTTAGAAATAGCTTACCTCGTGGGGTCAAATTAACCGCCGACGATATATGGAATGGACTCAGTTTTGTGCTTTCAGTCAAAATGCAGGAGCCGCAATTTTCTGGTCAAACCAAAGAACGATTATCCTCTCGTCAATGTGCCGCTTTTATTTCCGGTGTGGTAAAAGATGCGTTTTCTTTGTGGCTTAATCAAAATCCCAATTACGGTGATTTGCTCAGTGAACTGGCAATTGCCAATGCCCATAAACGGATGCGCTCCAGAAAAAAGGTGGCCCGTAAAAAAATCACCAGTGGTCCGGCATTACCGGGTAAATTGTCTGATTGTTCGGGGCAAGATATTATGGCTGGTGAATTATTTTTGGTGGAAGGAGACTCGGCAGGTGGCTCGGCCAAACAGGCGCGAGACAAAGAATTTCAGGCAATTATGCCGCTCAGAGGAAAAATCTTAAATACCTGGGAAGTCGATTCTTCCGAAATTTTGGCCTCTCAGGAAGTGCATGATATATCGGTGGCGTTAGGCCTCGATCCAGGCTGTGATGATTTGAGTGGTTTACGTTACGGAAAAATTTGCGTTCTGGCCGACGCCGATTCAGATGGCTTGCATATCGCGACGCTTTTATGTGCGCTTTTTATTCGTCATTTTCAAGCACTAGTAGAGGCGGGCCATCTGTATATTGCGATGCCTCCTTTATATCGAATTGACATCGGTAAAGAAGTTTATTACGCCTTAGATGAAGATGAGCGAAAGGGTGTACTTGATCGTATTAAAGCGGAAAAAAAGCGCGGAAAAATCAATATTCAACGATTCAAAGGTTTGGGTGAAATGAATCCCAAACAACTAAGAGAAACAACTATGGATCCTGATACCCGGCGTCTGGTTCAACTGACCATCGATTCCCATGAAAAAACCTTCGAAGTCATGGATATGTTATTAAACAAAAAAAGAGCCGCCGATCGAAAATCCTGGCTGGAAGATAAAGGCGGTATGGTTGAAGTATGATTTAGGGGCCAGGTTCTAAGTTCTAAGTTCTAAGTTCTAAGTTCTAAGAAGTGAAGGTTGGGGGGACGTAGGAACCCCAACATTTTTTTGAAATTTCGACTAATTGTTGGGGTTCGTTCCTCACCCCAACTTACAAAAGAAGTAAATAATCGATTATGGAATTAAATTTTGATGGCGTAGAGCAGCAAACTCTAGCCGATTTTACCGAAAAATCTTATCTTAACTATTCAATGTATGTGATCATGGATCGGGCGTTGCCTCACATTGGCGACGGCCTCAAACCAGTACAGCGGCGGATTGTTTACGCGATGAGTGAGCTGGGACTAAAATCAACCGCAAAATTTAAAAAGTCAGCCCGTACCGTCGGAGATGTTTTGGGTAAATTTCATCCCCATGGCGACAGTGCCTGTTATGAAGCAATGGTGCTGATGGCCCAACCATTTTCC
>CAZOBX010000097.1:2418-19502 GCA_964578045.1 uncultured Kangiella sp.
CTATTATCAGAATTAGGACTAGGCACGGTCGAATGGTCACCAAATTTTGATGGAACACTAAAAGAACCCAAAGTACTGCCGGCCAGGTTGCCCAATTTATTATTAAATGGTACCACCGGTATCGCTGTTGGCATGGCTACCGATATTCCGCCGCACAATATGCAGGAAATTGCAGACGCATGTATCCACTTATTAGATCACCCGAAAGCCACTTTGGATGAAGTGATGGATTTTATTCCGGGCCCTGATTATCCCACCAATGCAGAAATCATTACTTCTCGCGCCGATATCGCTAAAGCCTACGAGACAGGACGAGGCAGCATAAAAATGCGCGCTGTGTATGAGATCGAAGATGGTGATATTGTAGTGCATAGCTTACCTCATCAAGCTTCTGGGGCTAAAATTCTGGAACAGATTGCGGCTCAAATGCAGGCCAAAAAATTACCCATGGTGGCGGACTTAAGAGACGAATCCGACCACGAAAACCCCACTCGTCTGGTGATTATTCCGCGTTCCAATCGAGTTGATGTAGACACCTTAATGAAACATCTTTTTGCCACTACCGATCTGGAACGCAACTACCGAATTAATATGAACGTGATCGGTATTGATGGCAATCCACGGGTCAAAGGACTGGTTACTTTTCTTAATGAATGGTTAATTTTTCGTACTCAGACAACTCGGCGTCGGTTGGAGTCCCGACTAAAGAAAGTCGATGAGCGTTTGCATATTTTAGATGGCTTATTGATCGCATTTTTAAATATTGATGAAGTGATTAAAATCATTCGAGAGCAAGATAAACCCAAACCGGTATTAATGTCCCACTTTGGCATTTCCGATATTCAAGCGGAAGCGATTCTTGAATTAAAATTGAGGCATCTGGCCAAGCTCGAAGAAATGAAAATTCGAGCTGAGCAAGATGAACTGGCGCAAGAAAAATCCAGCCTGGAGCTGACCCTAAGTTCCAAGCAACGATTAAAAACTTTGGTCAAAAAAGAAATTAAACAGACTGCCGAAGAATTCGCCGATCAGCGTATGTCGCCAATCGAAACTCGCGAAGAATCGAAAGCATTAACCGAAACTGATCTAATGCCGAGCGAGGCGGTGACCGTAGTTCTGTCCGAAATGGGCTGGGTGCGTTGCGCCAAAGGCCATGAAGTAGACCCCACTGCGCTCAATTATAAGTCGGGCGATCGATATGGCTCGTCGGCAACAGGCAAAAGCAATCAGTTTGCAGTATTTATTGATTCAAGTGGCCGGAGCTTTGCGTTGCTGGCTCATAGCCTACCTTCTGCCAGAGGTCAGGGAGAGCCTCTCACCGGGCGGCTAAACCCCATTGCTGGATCAGTTTTTATGGACACTTTGATGGCCGCAGATGATCAGCAATATTTATTTGCCAGTGATGCAGGTTATGGTTTTGTCGGTAAGTTTGAAGACACCATTACCCGCACTAAAAATGGTAAAGCGTTACTCAGCCTGCCATCAGGCGCAAAAGTTTTACCGGCTTGCGAGGTGAATGATTACCATCATCAATATTGTGTCAGTGTGTCCAATGAAGGACGAATGTTGGTATTCCCAATAAGCGATTTACCACAACTCTCCAAAGGTAAAGGCAATAAGATCATTGGTATTCCTGCCGCTAAATTAAAGCTCAGAGAAGAGTTTATGGTATCGGTGGCGGTGGTTTCTACAGAGCAATCATTATTAGTTTATTCAGGCAAAAGATATTTGCGCCTAAAATCATCGGATCTGGAACATTATCGTGGCGAAAGAGGGCGTCGCGGCAATAAATTGCCAAGAGGATTTCAAAAAGTCGATAGGTTAGTGGTCGATGAAAAGTCCAAAAAATCGGAAGCGGAGTAAAAAACTTAAAACTCCCGATAAAATAGTCGGAAAAGGAACTAATTTTGCTCTATATTTAGAATATATCGAAGCAAAGTGCTCAATCCAGCACCGAACTAACAAATATGTCGAGCAACTTTACAGAGAGCTGATATTTCGCTTGGTATCTGTTCGGGTTGCCTCTAAAATTTGTCAGTTTAAGGCTAAAAATGTGAGTATAGTCGTCTATACCCGTGATACCTCAAAATGCAGGTTCCAGTGTTCAGCCAAAATGTCTGAACAAGTTGCAACTCGAAGGCAAGACCCAAAGCACTCGCTCCGCTCGCGGGGCCAGCTTTGGCTAGCCCTTACCAAGAGTTTCAACGCTGTGCAGGCTTTTTAGCTGAGCACCCGAAGGGCAAGGCATTTTGAGGTATCACGGGTATATATAAGCATTTTCTAACGAAGAAATGACTAATTTTAGAGGTAAGCCGAATAGTTGCTATGTTGACACCCGAAGAAACCAAAGTCTCCCATGACAGTCCTATATCCGGGATATATATCCCTCCACAACCAGGTCTTATTGAGCAAATTAATACCTGTGGTGCTGATCTGGAAAAGATTGGCGATATTATTTCGGTCGATCCCGGAATAAGCGCCGCGGTTATTAAAGTGGTTAATTCGCCCGCATTTGGTTTAGCCAACCGGATTTCATCCATCCCTCAAGCGGTAGTGATGTTGGGGGTTGACCGGGTCGTGGGCATTCTTAAAACGCTGTTACTGCGTAAATCGATGGCAGAGCTGAATACCCGCATTGATATGAATTTATTCTGGGAAATTTCTTTATCGGTCGCCACCGTAGCGTCCACCATTTGTCGCCAGTTAAATTTGGCGGTCGCCGATGAAGCCTATACTTTGGGACTTTTTCATAATTGCGGTGTGCCGATTTTAGCTTCTAAGTATGATAATTATCAAAAAGTCATCGAATTCTCCTATAGCCGCGAAGATGGCCGGATCACCAGCGAAGAGTTTGCCTGTTTTGGGGTGCATCACGCCGCTGCAGGGTATCGGGTGGCCAGGGTGTGGAATTTACCGACGGTTATTTGCCTTGCGGTCAAAAATCATCATTCAGTGGACAGAGTTTTAGACGATCAATCGATTGAAAACCCAACTTTAAAAACCTTGTTGTGTGTTTTAAAAATGGCGGAGGATATGGTTAATCTGCCGGAAAAACTGGCTCAATGTGATGTCGATTTTGAGTGGCAAAAAATCGGCGAGAAGGTGCTCGAATTCACCGGGCTATCCGAATATGATTATGAAGATCTGCGCGACGCGGTGCGTTTTACAATAGGTGACGAGGTGTAGCTTAAAATCGACATAAATATGTCACCTGCTATGTCAAAGACCAAGTCAGCGTTAACTTAAAGCTCAAATGCAAGTAATATCCTTGAAGTACCTACAGATGATTATTTATTACTTTTGTTGGAATTAAAAATACTGGTTTTATTTCGGCCACTTTCTTTCGATTTATACAACGCCTGATCGGCACCTTCTAACCATTGCTGTGCACTTTTAATCTTTTCGTTTAGCTGACAAATTCCCAAACTAACGGTAAATTTGATTTCATATTGTTGGTACACCACTAAAATCCGTTCAATTTTTTTGCGCAATCTCTCCGAAAAAATCGTAGCGTTTTTGGCATCGGTTTCAGAAAGTAATACCACAAATTCTTCGCCGCCATATCGACCGCAAATATCAACGTCGCGAGCACAGTTCAACAATGCGCTCGAACATTGCCTGATCACTTCATCGCCAGCTTGATGACCATAGGTATCATTCACTTTCTTAAAATGATCAATATCAAAAATGACCAGACTGCTGTTATTATGGTATCTTTGATAATGAGTAAATTTACGCTCCAGACATTCTTGCCAGTAACCGCGATTATTTAAACCGGTTAATCGATCGGTTCGACTCAGTTGTTCTAATTGAAAGTTGACCTCTTTTAAGGCATGTCGGTTAGTGGCCACATCGGTGACGTCATAGACAATAGTACAAATATTATCGACTTCGCCAGTGGTCGAAACGATCGGAAAAATGGAGATGTTCTGATACATAAATTCGGCAATTCCGGTGATCGGCCGGTAATTCTTAAACTTAAAAATATAAGGACGTTGCTCCCAAATACTAAAGGCGCGGATTTTTAATTGAAATACCGATTCGACTTTGTGTTGAAACCAATCTCTTTCTATTTCCGGAAATATTTCGAATAGATTTCTATTTCGAACGCTACTGGCCAATATCCCGCTGTGGTTCTCCATAAAAGAATTCCATAATTGAACTTCATTACTTTTATTAAGAACCACCAGTCCAACGTCTATGTTTTGTAACATATCCATCATCCAGTGGAATTCTCTTAATTGGTCTATATTGCTAGTCATTGGATTATACTAAGTAGCTGAGTCTCTGTTTTAGCGGTTCGATACTATCTTCGGTAATCAGTAGTAATAAATCACAGTTAATGGCTTCGTTTTCTATCTGGTAATTAATTTCGATGGACAGTATTTTGTCCCAATGTTTTAAGTTTTTGTTGATTAGCTCGGGGATCTTAATGTGCTGTCCCAATACCACCGGGTGACCTTGACTGAGATTGATATTCAGCTGGTCAGATATTCCCTGTAAACAGGCACCGACAATAATATTGGCGATATCCATTAATAATTCCAATTCAACATTGTCGTCAATCTCGCCCTGATATTTCATCAGCGCGGCAATATTCTTAATGCTGGAATCGTTAAAAATCAACAGTACCTCTCCCGATATTCCTGGGCCAATAAAACCTTGGCAGACCGAAGATACTGCTTGATCTTGGTCAGCAAATTGCAATGCCATATTCAATTCATTTAATTCAATGTGGTTGACTTTTGGAATCGGTAACTCGATAAAGGCATCTAAAAATCGTGCTAATAGATCGCCCGCTCGACCCATTGCAACATTTGCGACTTCCTGACAGGCATCCAAAAAGGTTTGTTCGTTGTGGAATATGTCATCCGCTTTGCTACTTTCTAAATGACTATCGACTCTTTCAATCGCTGAGGCAATGTCCGGCTGTTGGTAAAAGCCTGAATGCTCCAGCGTGTCTATCAAAACCTCTTGATTGATGGGTTTTTTGATGAAGTCGAGTGCCCCTAAACCAAGCACTCGTTCCTGGGCAGTGGGCTGAATGTCTCCGGAAACCACAATAACCGTTACGTCAAGAGCCTGTGCGTTGATTTCCTCAAGAGTCTCATAACCGTCCATCACCGGCATATTCAGGTCAAGAAACAGCAATTCAGGGGAATTTTCGATGATCATTTCTAATGCGTGACGGCCATCCTCGGCAAAAAATATCTGGATGTCCCAATTTTTTGGCAGACAGCGAGCTAGCTGTTTTCTCGCCATTCTTGAATCGTCACATATCAGTAATTTTGTTGGCATAAATGCAGGCGCCAGCTTCAATATTGCAGAAGTATGATCTAAACATAGCAAACTTTTGGGAATTTTCCAGTTTGGGCAACAAAGATTAGTCAAACTAACGCAATCGGAGGTTGATTTAGCAGATAAAAGTGCCTTGGTGATAGGCAAGGTAATATACCAACCGGCTCCAGATTCCTGCTTAACGGGTGGAAATATATTTAAATTTTCTGGCAATTTGTTGTTGGATTGAGGAGTGAGTGTCTACCAGCTTAAAAAGGTTTTTATCCTCTATTCCATCACAGACAATCGTGGCGATTTGTACTGTTTCATCAAGCTCTTCCGGCGGGATCGACAAACTCACAATATCACCAAAATGGCTCACCAGTGAAAGTTGTTTAATTTTGTCCATCGATTGGCCCATTAAAGAGATACCGGTGGTGATATCGTGCTCGTCATCAAGGTATAGTACCGGTGCGCGCAGTAAAAACGCTTTAAACTGGATTTCCGTGTCTAACAAAGAAAATAATTTTTCAATTAAATAAATCAGACTGACGGCTTCTGTCAGCAATTGGCTGCCGGTCGGAGTTACTTCAACAAAAGGGATCAAACAACCGCTTAGAATATCCCCCTGGGATTGTACCCCATATGCCTGAGTCGCTTTATTCAGAAAGATTTCTGCTTGAGTCAGATTTTTGGCAATAGCCTGATCGTCCTGAACTTGCAGGTTAAATTCAAGATAGCAGGCCAGGGTTTTATCAACCACTCTGCTGTTTAACCAGTGCTCGGTTTGTTTAGGAAGACTAACATGTTCAAACAATCGTTGTGGATGGGATTGTGATAATGCGGTTAATGAAATCAGCCAGCTTGATTTTTTGGTGGCTGGTTTTATACCATTTTGAATTAATAAATGCTGACAACTAACGGCAAGTTGTCTAATACTCTTATCGAATCGGTTAACAATCAATAATAACAGGGCGAATAAAATCACTGTGATGGCGATAATCATCAGCTGGATCTCGACAAATACTTCGCGAAAATCTTGCTCCAATTGAAATTTATCAATCTCCAACTTAAACCAGCCAGCGGTAATGTCCTGATAAGTAATCGGCTCGAAAAATATTTTGTTTCTTTGTCTAACGATAAACGCAGGTTGTTTTTTTGGGTTTTGTTTTTCCGTGATAATTGCTGTTGATTCTGGTTTGATCGGAGCCAATGAGTCGTCAAACAGCGAAAAGTCAGACCTATCTTCGATGCTTTGGAGCAGGCTCGTTTGCTCGATTTCTTCCGGAAATTGGGTGACGATCTGACCGTCTTCTGAAATGATAGTGGCCTGTCTGATATAGGTGTCTTTGGCAACATTTTGCACCAGCAAATTGAGCTGTAGTTTATCGTCTGACAAAAGTGCCTCGGCGCTGGAATCAGCCGCGATACGGGCTATGCTATGGGCGTATTCGGAAGTTCGTTTGATCACCAACCGCTCTAACTGATAATCAATAATAAACCAACTGATTGTCAAAATCCCAATGGTGATGCTGAGTACCGCGGTTAAAATGCCTCGTAATAAATTAGGTGGGGGAGTATGTAAGTGTTTATTATTAGTATTTTGCATCGACTCATTGTATCAATTCTTTGCCGCAAGGCAAATAACTTCATTGTCATTGATCATTAAGTAAAACCATGTGAAACTTTGTCTCCTAGCCATCCTGTATACCCGTGATATCTCACAATGCTGGAACCTGCATTTTGAGGTATCACGGGTATAAAGCGTCTAATTATTTCAAACTTGAGAAACTCCTTTGTTTAAAACCAATCAGTTATATAGTCAGCAGGCCCAGTCAATCGACTTATGTGATCGCGTTGGAGTGAGTTTTGAAAATTTATCTAAATTGAGTTTGTTTAAACCCAAACAGTCTAATCACAGCGAAGAAAACGAACAACATCTTTTTACCTGTTTATTATCCTCAGTAGAAAAGCCGATCTATTTCCTTAAAAAGGAAACCGACAAGCTTATTCTTTGGGAGGTTTTTGCCGAATCATCAATACTACAAACCTGGCTAATCAATAAAATTGACCACTCTTGTTTTGATTTTTTACACTGGCCCGATAAACATCTTACTACTCCCAAATTGTTGGTATTTGATATGGATTCGACCTTTATCCAAATCGAGGTGATCGACGAACTTGCCCGTCAACACGGTGTCGGTGATTCAGTCTCAAAAGTCACAGAAGCCGCTATGCGTGGAGAGTTAGATTTTTCTCAGAGTCTTATTTCCAGGGTCGCCTGTTTAAAAGGATTAGCCGAATCCACGATTGAAGATATTGCCAGTCATTTACCTCTATCTGCCGGTGTGGCCCAATTGGTTGAGCAAAGCCAACTAAAAGAGGTAAAGATTGCGATCGTTTCTGGCGGGTTTGCCCCATTTGTACAGCGGCTGAAAGACCGAATGGGTTTGTTGGAAGTTAGAGCTAACCACTTGGAAATCGCCGAACAGGCTTTGACTGGTAAAGTGACCGGGCAAATTGTCGATGCTCAGGTTAAAGCTGATTTCGTCAATGAATTAAGAGTTCAACTCGGCGTTGATAGAAATGATATTTTAACCATCGGCGATGGAGCTAATGATTTGCTGATGATGAAGGAGAGCGGTTTTAGTCTGGCCTATCGCGCTAAGCCAGCGGTTCAGACACAAGCGAAAGGGCGAATGAACCATACCACACTGGATGATTTGCTGGATATTTTTGGCTGGTGATCGTTACTGATAAACAATACCTTAGTATTGAAGTACTAGTACTCCGACACAGGGATTTTGATTGGTTCAGCAAGCCGAGAAGCAATCCAAGACTAGGCGTACTCCCGAAGGACTAGCAAGCTAATTCAAGGGTGTACAACATGCTTATCGGCTTGCCCGAAGGGAGCTCAACCTGCAGGCTACTACCGCGTTGTGACTCTCGAAAAGGACTAGCCATTCTCTTCGAGTCACGTCTTGTATTAGCCTGCAGGTTGAACTCTGAACTAATCAAAATCCCTGTGTCAGAGTATTAGAAACCACTGGATGAAAAATCGTATTCCATTTTTTTACTCGGCCGTTGTAAATAATAGCCTTGAATATATCGCACGTTCATTGGCCAAAGGGCTGCCAACATCGCGGCTTCTTCCACTTTGGGAATAATGCTCGACTTATCTCGATTATGGATTTCATCTAATAGATGCTGTACTCGAGCCATGGATTCGGTGTCTTTATGCAGGCTCGCAGTAACAACGTCAGAGAGTTTCACATAATCAACATCCAGTTGATCAATCAAAGTAATTTGCTCAGGATCTGCGCCAAAGCCTGCCAAGCAGGTAATAAAGCCACTGGCTTTTAACTGAGCAGTGAGGGTGAGCACTCTTTTCAAATGATTGGCGGCGTCGCTTTCATCAAACTGAAAAACTAGTCGGCTTTTGTCCAATTTACTGGCAGCAAAGGTTTTTTCAATAAAGCTCAACATGCTGTCTTCGATTAATGATACGCTTGAAAGATGCACAAATATCTGCATGCTCTCATTTTTGCCAGCGGTTTTAATGGCCCTTAATGCCTGGGTGATGATCCACTTGTCCAACTTGACCCCCAACCCGGCTACTCGCGCAATTGGTAAAACCTTGTCAGCACTGATCGAGTTGCCTGCTTCATCATGTAATTGTAATAATGCCTGATACAAAGGTTTTTCTTCCCCGTGTAATTTAACGATTGGTTGATATAAAAGATCAATGCGACTCGATTCGATGGCGTCCTGGATCTTATCGATTAATATCGGATCAACATCGCCGTTCATATTATGCAGTGCTTTATTGAATACCTTGAAACCATCGCCATTTTCAAGTCGAGCGGCGGCGCTGTGTGCATCAGAGATATACTGATCGACATCGGAATTTTTATCGCCAATAGGGCAAATGCCAATACTTAAGGTAACTTTGACTGTGTGTCCTTCGATATCAAATAAATGCGGTTTTATTTCACCGCATAACATCTTGGCCAGATTCTTGGCTTTTTGGCTGGATTTATCTTCAATTAAAATACCAAAGGCATGATCGGTCAATCGGGCCAGTGTGTAGTCGTCGTCCACTTTTTCACTTAGCCATTTAGCACATTCCTGGGTCATTTTTTCAACCCCGGCGATACCGTACTCACCTTTAAGCTGGTTATGCTGATCGTACTCGATATAAAGAAGGTTAAAGGTGCAGGCATTTTCGATGGCTCTTTCTTGGGCCTTTTGAAGTTGTTCATCAAAATAGACTTTGTTGTATAAATCGGTCAGCGAATCCAATGAACTGAGCTCTTTGAGTTTTTCTTCAAGCTCTGTGTGATCGGTTGCCGAGCGGATCATGATTTGAGTGCAATTTTCATTATCAAAATTAGCTGGAGATAATGTCATGATGGCTTCAAAAGTGCTCATGTCAGACTTAGCGCCACAAAAACTAAAATTATGTTGGTCATTATTAATGGCTATATCTTTCAGATGTTTTTTGAATTCTTCTTGATTTTCCTTTGCGATCATATCTAGCGCCGGTACACAGAGGACTTCATCGTGATCTGAATAATCAAATAGTTCCAGATAAGCTCGATTGGCATAAACGTGCATACCGTCGTGAATATAGGCGATGGCATCTTGCGAGCTATCCAATAATAATGTGCAACGTTTTTCGCTGGCTCGCAGGGCGAGTTCCGCCTGAGTCTTGCTCCTTCGACTATCCAAATGATCGATGGTCTGCTCAGTCAAAAGGCAAATCATTTCTAAATTTTTATGGCTCACTGTATTACTGGCGCCATTTTTGAGTGCGCTAACAATAGCATCTTCCTGGAGCTCATCTAGCATGACAAGTGATGGAATATCGCGACCAAACTGCGCTATTTGCTCAATCGCTTGCTTTGCCGATAGATCAGGATGATTCGGGATGGTTAATAGCAGATCGGAAACCTGTTTTTCTAAAATCAGGCCTAGTTCTTCAGGGGTCAATATTTGCGTACCCCTAACCGCAAAGCCTCTACTTCTGAGCGCATTAATAATCGCTTCGGCATGATTGGATGATGGTTCAATCAATAATAGGTGGATCGTTTTGATGTCTGTGGTCATCGCTTTTCTTATTTTCTCGTAAATTTAATTTAATTTGGTTTATCTGCTTTGACAGACTGATTGGCGGTTATTTGACCATTTATTCTATTCTCTAAATTGGTTTAGCCATTTTAGATTAACTCTATAGCAAATCCCATACGCCATCGAGATCTTTTGGCTCGTTCGACGGCTTTGCTGCCTGTTGCACTTCATTGGGGTTCGCGATCCTGTCAAAGCAGAACTGTCTCGAACTGCCCGATGAACTGATCTCTTTGGTTAATCTGACTTCATATTCTTGTGAAATCTCCGTGACCCGAACTTTATTATTGAGATTAAACGCAAGAGGATTGGTAACAATGGTGGCCGCTTGACCAACGCCGGTCAGGGCAGGTAAAAGCAATGCGCGCTGATAATTGTTTTTTTCGCTTCGACTGTTTCTTAGCTGTATGCTGATCGGCACCGCATCAGGAGCAAGTAGTTGAACACCCATTTGAATATAATCTTCCCTTACCTGGCGCCTAACCCATCTCACTACGCCAATGCTCCAATGTTGATCGCTAATGTCACCTTCTATAAAACCAATTATCTCACCGGTTTGGGCGTGTTTAGGTAAATCAGCCGATGGTATGTGCAAGCAATAACCGCCGGGACTCATATTGATCAAAGCGCAATCCTGGATTTTGTAACTATCCCTTACAATGCTATCGCGGCTACGTCGGGCCACTATTTTTTCCTGTTCCGGTTGGCTAACCGCTCGATCAGGCTGATAGAGTTTCGCCCAGACATCCTGGCCGGTGATCGCAGAAGTGCTGAGATAATTTTTGTTGCCATCGACGTTGATGCGATCTTTAGGGGAGGCCACCACCGCGATAGTGGCGTTTTTTAAGCTCCCTTCCATTGCATCAAGTGTCTGAGGATTTAGATCAAGCTCGTCCGGCTCATCTGCAGGATCGGCGGTCTGTCTCATTAACACACTTTCCATTAATAAATAATGAGTGGCGCCTAAGCCAATACTCACCCGAATTTGCTCTTTACAGTTAGTACGGGCAAAACTACGCTGGGTACTCTGGCTCCAGCAGTGGATCAAATGCTTAAACACCATGGTCTTACGTGCGCTATAGCGGGCGTTTTCCTGCACATGGGTTAAATCAAGCTTTAGTTTTTCGATGATAGCCACCACCGATATTTTTAAGCAATTTTCATTGTCCTTTTTACGATACAAGGCTTTTTGTACCGGCGGTGCACCGGAATTTAAATTAAAAATAAAAGGCTGATTGTTAAATGCGTGAGCTTCCAGGTTACATAGGGATACATAATCTGGCAGTAACTGCCACATTAATTCGATTTCTGCCTGTCGAAGTTGATACGGATTGGCAGTGGCCAATAGCACTACTTGAATAAAATAATCTTTTGCTGAGCGCGGCTGTTCTGAGTCGCCAGTTTTAAATGGTTTGGTTTCTACTTCATGGCTGCGGGCCAGCAAGTACAGCAAGTAGAGCTCTCGCCAGACTCGAGGTGGCACTGAAGCGTAAAGTTGGTAGCAGCGCAAGATCACCAAACCATGGTATTTGATTGCCAGTCCGATGGCTTGAGTGAGAACCTTTTTTGATGATCGTTTCACACCGTCGATAATGATTGATTCGATCACTGCATGAAATCCGATCGACAATTCAGTCTGGATCGCTTGTACCAATGCGGCAATTTTTTTTTGTTTGTCGTTTAAAGAGATATGATTGTTGATAAATTGTCGTTCAAGCGCATCGACCAATCTCAGTGCCACCGGCTCGATTAGGATCAAGATCGACAGGCGTAAATCTGGCTCCAATATTGCCTGATTGGCGTCGACTAATAGTCTATAAGTACTACGGGAGCTATCGCCCAGATTAGCTGCTGGCAACTGTTCAACCCAAAGCCTGATTTGCTTTGGGGTCAGTTCAACTGCAGGTTTGTGATAAACCTGAAGCTCTCTTATAGTTAATCCTGTACTACCTTGCTTCATTCGTTCTTTCCCTAACGATATATGGCATTTTTCAATCGAAATTTGACCGAGCCTACTTCGGGTATCTGCCAATCATGATCCATTATAACAACAATAATGAGATTTTCAGCTTAGGGAAAATCATTCAATTGGTATCCACGTTTGCCAATATTGTTAATATTGACGTATCTATACTTATAAATAGTCTATTTTTTGTTAAAAGTCACGGACTTAGAGCAGATATTTAAAAAAATTTTAAGGGCCATGAGTTAGGATTTCAGCGGTTAATTTACAACTAGACCGGCCAAATTCATAAAATAATGGTTTTACTGGCTTTATCAGGCTGCTCTTCAACTAGTTTAGGCAGCAAATAACCGGGTAATAAATCGCCCAGTTGACGCATAATTTTGATCGCTCGTTTTTTTTCGACATTAAAATGAGCCGCGCCCGCCACCGGGTCTAGCAAGTGGATATAATAAGGAATAACCTGATATTCAAATAATTTTTCACTGAGCTTTGCTAAGGATTGCGCGCTGTCATTAATGTTTTTGAGTAGGACACTTTGGTTAAACAAGCTGATGCCGGATCTGACAAAGCTTATTAATCGTTGTCCTAGCTCGTCATCTAACTCATTAGCGTGGTTTGCATGAATGACCATGCTAGTCAATAATCGGGTGTCGGACAAACAGCGTTGTAATGCGGTGGTTAATCTTTGCGGGATCACAATCGGTAAACGGGTATGGATTCTGAGTCGTCGTAAATGCGGAATTTTTTCTAATTGTAAAATTAATTGCTGAAGTTGGTTATCACCCATCAACAGCGGATCACCGCCACTCAAAATAACCTCGCTGATGCTGTCATCCTGTTGGATATATTCAAGATTTTTGGTCAGATTTTCACCGCTGGCAAGTTGCTCTTGATAGGGAAAATGCCTGCGAAAGCAATAACGGCAATTGACCGCGCAAGAGCCAGTGAGGATCAGCAGAACTCGACCTGCATATTTATGCAACAGGCCGGGGATAGTGTTTTGTTGCTCTTTTAACGGGTCAAAACTATATCCCTCGACCACCCTATTTTCCACATCTTTAGCCAGGACTTGTTGTAATAATGGATCGTTGATATTGCCTTTTTCCATTTTATCGGCAAAAGGGATTGGCACCCGTACCGGGAAACTGGTTTGAGCCGGATTTCGTGTTTGATAATCGGTGCGTTTGATATCCAAATAATCTAACAATTGATCCGAGTCAGAAAAAGCCGATTTGAGATAGGTTTTCCAGGAAATCACCTGACATTCAGGAGTAGAAACGGGTATTATTGGCGCTGCGATTTTCATAACTTATATTTCATCACTTTAACTTTTTATCTCAGGTTCTAGTTGGGTCTGGATTATCCCGTTTTATAGAGAGCAATTAAATGGCATCTTACACCACTAATGATTTTCGATCCGGTCTAAAATTTATGCTCGATGGTGAGCCCGTATCGATCGTCGAAAATAATTTTGTTCGTCCGGGAAAAGGCCAGGCATTTGCAAAAACCAAAGTGCTGTTTTTACTCACCGGCCGGATTGTAGAGAAAACCTTTAAATCCGGAGAAAGTTTTGAGGCGGCGGATGTGATGGAAACCGACATGGAGTATCTTTATACCGATGGCGAGTTTTGGCATTTTATGGATCCCGCCACATTTGAGCAAGTTGCTGCCGATGCTAAAGCCATTGGCGATAACGTTAAATGGCTAACGGAGCAAGATTCTTGCATGTTAACCCTGTATAACGGCACACCCATTTTGATAACGCCACCAAATTTTGTGGTTCAGGAAGTAACCGAAACGGATCCTGGATTAAAAGGGGATACCTCGGGTAGTGGCGGAAAACCGGCAACTTTGACCTCTGGCGCGGTGGTGAGAGTGCCTTTATTTGTCCAGATTGGTGAAAAAATAAAAGTGGACACTCGTAATGGAGAGTATGTTTCGAGGGCTTGATTTAAGTTTTAAGTTTTAAGTGCTAAGTGCTAAGTGCTAAGTGCTACAAGAATTCAAAACGAAGGAATTTTTTATGATTAAGATTGTTACCTTTATTCTGCTGATGATGAGTGGTTTTGTCCATAGTGTGGAGTCGGTCAAATTCTTAAATAGCGATGCCAACCTAAAACTGGGATTTCCATTTTCCGAAGCGACTCAGGTTGGAGAGTTATTATTTTTATCCGGGCAGCTGGGAGTTGATCCCGCAACCAGTAAGCTAGTCAAAGGCGGTATCAGGCCAGAAACCAAACAACTAATGCTCAATATTTCTGCGACTTTAAAACGGTTTAATTCAAGCCTAAACAGGGTCGCTAAATGTACCGTTTTTTTAGCTGATATTAAGGAATGGAGTGAATTCAATGAAGTCTACCGTAGTTTTTTTAAAGGGAATTATCCGGCAAGAAGTGCACTCGCTAGCAGCGGATTGGCGTTAGGCGCGCGGGTTGAAGTGGAGTGTATCGCGGTGGTAAGTAGTGACGGATAGATCTGACAAGGCGAGTCTTCAAACCAAGATCCTGGAGCGAAATAAACTCTTCGAACAAATAAGGTTTTTTTTTAATCAACGAGATGTTCTAGAGGTGGATACTCCACTGCTGCGAGATTTCAGTGTGACGGATCCTTATATGGGGGCTTTCTCAGTGATTTCTCCCTCCGGTAAACATCAAGGCTATTTACAAACCTCGCCTGAATATGCAATGAAAAAACTGCTTTGCTCAGGCTCCGGTGATATTTATCAAATGAGTAAAATGTTCAGAGCCGATGAAAAAGGCGTTATTCATTGTTCTGAATTTACCATGTTAGAGTGGTATAGAACTGGCTTTGATCATTTTCAATTAATCGATGAAGTTTGTTTATTTATCCAACAGGTTGTAGGTGATAAAGAGGTCCATAAGGTGAGTTATCGGCAGGCCTTTTTGGCCAGCCTTAGTGTTGATCCTTTTGATATTAAACTGGATAAACTGAGTCTATTCACTCGATATTTACTCGGCGAACTTCCGCAAGATTTATTATTCGATAATTATTTAACTTTATTATTCTCCCAGAAAGTGGAATCCAGTTTTGACCATAATAAAATTACCATTGTGCATGGGTTTCCAGCCAGTCAGGCGAGTTTGGCTAAGACCAGAACTGACAATGGATTAACCAGCGCCGATCGGTTTGAAGTTTATTTAGCGGGAATGGAACTGGCCAATGGTTTTAATGAATTAACCGATGCTGATCAACAGTTGCAACGACTTAATCAGGATAATGAGATTCGCCGTGAACTGGGGGTTGCGCCCATTGAGATAGATGATGGGTTTATCCAAGCTTTAAGAAAAGGATTGCCTGATTGCGCCGGGGTGGCGTTGGGTGTGGATCGTTTGTTGATGGTTAAGCTTGGGGTTGAGAATATTAACGATGTTGTTTTTTAAAATCTCGAGGGGTTAATCCGTACTGAGCCTTAAAGTATTTTGCGAAAGTACTTTGACCAGAAAATCCCACTTCAAACGCAGTGAAACCAATGCTCGCGCCATCGGCTAAAATCGGTTTGGATTTTTCCAGCCGAAAACGTCTTAAGTATTCGCTTGGTGTCAGGTCGATGATGCTTTTTAGTTTTCGAAACAATTGCCTTTCACTCATCGCCATAAGAGTGGCAATATCTTCGACTGATTTCCGGATCGAGTTCTTGGCCCGTTTCATGTTGCGACTCTTTTTCATCCACTGCGAGTGATTTTTCTTCCATGAGTTGAACCGCGTTTTCAGCAAAACGTTTTTTTAGAATGTCTCTGATTTCAAGCAAACTATTTAAACGTATCCTGAGCTCCTGGGTATCAAAGGGTTTGGTCAGGTATTCATCGGCTTTTTCATACCAGCCTTTAAGCCGACTTTCGCGATCGCCCCGTGCGGTCAATAAAACGATAGGGATGTGGTTGGTGAGTGGGTTATTGCGTAATTGGTGAGTGGCCTGATAACCGTCCATTTTGGGCATCATCACATCGCTGATAATTAGATCAGGGATTTCTTCAATGGCAATTTTTACCCCTTGTTCACCGTCTTTAGCGGTAAGAATTTGATAGTCCTGTTGTATGCCAAGACTCCATGTCGGCCAAAGAAGCAGTGAATGATTTAAAAGCGAAACTGCATGAATACGAAGACACTTTTTATGTGCGCGATAATATGCGCGGTGAAACCTTTGAATTACACGTTAATTTATTGCCAGGGGCGGAGAAGCTAGGGATTGATTTAGCCACGGTTTCTCAACAGATCAGGCAAGCTTATTATGGGGAGGAAGTGCAACGCCTGTCACGGGAAAATGGTGATGTAAGAGTCATGGTTCGTTATCCCAAAGAGTTGGATGGTTGAAACGACAAAATTGAATAGAATTTGCCTAAGTCAAACATTGTTGTGTAACCTATTGGCACCAAAGATGTGAACTAGAACATCATTATAGAGCTTGCTAAATTACCGCAAATAGTTTATATTTCATTGGAACACAAAAATACATAAGGAAGACACGCACCGATTATCGGTTAGATGGACGCTTAAAATAGACTTCTCTCATTGCTTGTTTTATCGGAAATTGAAATAAATTTTCAGGGTTTCGTTGGTCTTTTTTCGACTGAATTATTGGCTACTGCTGAATGATGGTTTCAGAGGTTCTATCGCTCATTGACTGTTTTTTAATCAATCATTCGGGTAAATAGGGCATTTTGGCAGGATTGAGTTAGTGTTTGGCAGTCTCAGA
>CAZOBX010000098.1:0-7993 GCA_964578045.1 uncultured Kangiella sp.
ATGACTTCGTCTTGAAGGGCATAACGCCCTACCAGCACGTTAAAAGCGGCCATCAATACCATAAACAAAGTACAATCTTCTCTTACCGCCAGATCTTGAAGAGCGCTAGTCAATGACTTAGATAAATTAAACCACTGCATCCGGCCTCTATAAGTAGGTGATGCAGGTCTTGGGTAATCGGTCGGCAACTGCAGTATCGGCAGATCACCGGAAAGCTGATTTTTCCAATAATCTAATTGCTTTCGCTGCGCTTTGCTTTGCAACCCTTTGCGCTGCCAAAGTGCAAAATCCGCGTATTGGATGGCGAGTGGTTCAAGTGCTGATATTTGACCACCACTGAAAGATTCGTAAATAGATTTGAGTTCCGAAAATAATACCGCTAATGACCAGCCGTCATAGACAATATGATGCATTGTTAGGATTAACGCGTATCGCTCCGCTGATAAACAAAGCAGACTGGCATTAATTAATGGCCCTTCGCTTAGGTTAAAGCTCTTTTGTGCTTCCCTGGTTGCATGCTGCTGCAACTTTATTTCTTGCTCAGATTCCAGCAAATAAGACAAATCAATAATCGGTACTTGTAGATTAATTTCTCGCAAAATAATTTGTGTGGGTAAACCATCGACAGATTGAAACACTGTTCGTAGATTCTCATGACGGGCAACAATCTGTTTTAAACTGTCAATCAATATAGTAGGTTCTAACGGTCCCGAAAAACGCACAATATTAGTAAATGTATATGCTGCACTATCCGGAGTTAATTCATTAAGAAACCATAAGCGCTGTTGTGCAAATGAAAGTTCCGTTGGTTCGTCCGCCGATCGTGGCGTAATACGGCTTGCTTGAATTTGTCTACCGGCAGCTTTCTTCTGCAACAATTGCGCAAGCAATCGTTGTTTTTGCAGTGACATTTTATGGTTATCAGTTATCTTGGCCATTAACTAGGAACGCTTATTTAAGTGGGTAACCAGGAATTGGAAAACAACCCGCGATTTTTTTAACTTCATCACAAAAATCATTTCGTTTACTAGCGTCTAACAAATACTCTTTATCCCCTTTAACTTCCACTGTCTTGAGTATTCTGGCAATCAAATCAGCACACAGTACAACGGCTTCATCATCTAGTCCTCTAGCAGCCAGACTATTGGTACCAATGCGAATACCACTAGTCACAAATGGGCTCAATGTATCACCAGGGATCCAGTTCTTATTGATAATTAAATTGCATTCTTCCAATGCTTTTTCGGCCACTATCCCGGTAACACCAAAGCTTTCCTTTACATTTGCTAAAATAATATGATTGTCACTGCCACCGGATACTACGGAAACTCCTTGTTCGATCAAAGCGTTCACCATCGACTTGGAAATGGATACTATTCGTTTGGCAAGTTGCTTGAATTCAGGTTGATTGGCTCGGTCCAGCGCCCTCGCTTTGGCGACAATCGAATTAACGATAGGTGCCCCCTGAGTAAAAGGAAAAAGACCACTTTGCATTAAATTTACCAGAGTGCCTTTGCCTCTTGGTGAAGGTAAATCAAAATCCTTACCCATCATGATCAATCCACCACGTGGACCATAGAGTTGTTTGTGGGTACAGGTTGTCGTAAAATGGGCCATATCAATTGGGTTGGGGTGTTCTCCGGCGATAACTAATCCAGCAATGTGAGTAATATCCGCAAGTAAATACGCGCCAACTTTATCGGCGATATCTCTAAAGCGCTGCCACTCGATAATTCTCGGGTAGGCAGTAGTGCCACAAATGATCAGCTTCGGTCGATGTTTTAGCGCTAGCTCCTCAACCTGATCGAAATCAATAAAACCTTTACTATCTAAGTTATAACCAATCGCATTGTAAAAGGAGCCGGAAATATTAACCTTGGCACCGTGAGATAAATGACCACCGCCATCCAAACTCAAGCCTAATAAGGTGTCGCCCGGATCGAGTATGCGAGAGGTAACCACCTGATTGGCAGTACTCGCAGTATGGGGTTGAACATTGACATACTGAGCATTGAACGCTTTTTTCGCTCGATCAATCGCTAGTTGTTCAAACTGATCGACATATTCACAACCGGCATGAAAACGAGCTCCAGGATAACCCTCTGCAGTGACATTACTGGTAAAAGTCCCCTCACAAGCTAAAACGGAAGGATCAGTATTACTGCAAGAGGCTACCAGCGCTAAGGAAACTGTCTGGCGATGATATTCCGCTTCAATTAATTGATAAAGTACGGGATCTTCTTTCGCTAAGAGATCAACAGCGTTTACAGCAAATGTAGTTAGTATGGGTTGAGTCATCATGCTAGTCCTTTAATTTTAATGCTTAAGATATCATTTCTTCTAATTCTGATTCCGATAGGTCACTTATTTGCAAATAAAAATCTGCCGTTTCTTGTACATCGAGATGGGCTAAACGTCCACAATCGCACAATTTTTCTGCTAAATCTTTTACTGTGGGATTAATGCAATCTTTAAGGGGTATTTCGAGTTCAAATATTTCTCTTATCTTTGAAACGACTTGAGTAGCAGTCAGAGAATTTCCACCTAAAGCAATAAAACTGTCATCGATACCGACCGCTTCAAGCGCCAGGTATTGTCGCCAGATATCACATAATACTTTTTCAACACTGGTGTTAGGTGCAACAAATTCCTGAGAGAGATCAGTCCGAATATGATCAGGCTCAGGAAGAGCTCGCCGATTTAATTTACCATTAGGCGAAAGTGGAAACTTTTGCAAAAACATAAAGCTCGTTGGGATCATGTAAATGGGTAACTGCTGCTCCAAATATTGGCGCAATTCAAAAGTTAGTTCGCGATCGAGTTTAGCTTGAAGCGGATTATTTGCATAAGTTTCCAGCGGTTGTGAATCATCCAATTCAACCATCGGTTGATAAACGATTGACGGCAAACCGCTGGATTGAAAAATAATATCAAAGCAGGTCTCATCCATCGACATTGAATATCGGATATCTAACTCACAATCAAACTCCTTGGCTAGCTCCCACATAACTTCTGGATCGATAGCAGACAAATCCTTTCCACTCTTTTTGCATTGCTTGCGTAATTCTCCTACCTTGGTAAAACGGCTATTTTCAATCAGTTTCAGCGTGAGATATTCTTCGGAGACTCGTAGATTAGGGATATTATTTAAGGCGATTGTTTTTCCCTGACGGTTCTCAAGTATAACGCGTAATTGATCTAAATCCATTTCACTTTGTTGCCAGTCATGCCAGTTCGGGGGTAAGGCTTGTTCACTCTTATTTCCCCCCACCTCTAGCACAACGTCATATCGAAACTTGCTCATTTCGTTGTCGTTATTACCCCGCTTATGCAATATATGAACACCAGTAACCGCCGGAATTTTATTTTTAAGAGCCAAAAAGTAAGCCGGCTTTTTTAGCATTTCTTCTTCGAGTTTAGCGTTTCGTTTTATCTGTTGTTTAAACGAATCAACATCCAGCGATGAGCGAGCTTTGGCTAGCTGAACAGAAGTATGAAAAGCCTCTAAGGTATTCAGATTTCTAACATCTCCGACATAAATAATTCCGCCATCGGTAACAAGTTTAGCAGCCCCTAATATTACTTCTGTTAAATATTCAAGGTTTGGAAAATCCATAACAATAGAATTTAGTACTACCGCATCATAAGATCTTTCAGACATTCCAGAAAAATCTTCGGCGCTTCTTTTTTCTAGTTTGACCTGACTTAATCCCAATTTTTGCTTTTGCTCGCCAACGTGTTCTAACGCAACGCTTGATATATCGGTTCCATGATAAAAATCACACTGCGGCGCAATTCTTAACAATAATAAACCGGTGCCGCAACCTATTTCCAATACTCGTTTAGGGTTAAATTTCTTAATTCTGGAGACCGTCGACTCAACCCAGGTACGCATTACTTTTTCTGGATAGGGTCTATCATTATAACTACTATTCCAACTGACGATATTAAAAGTTTCATCGGACAAATCTTTTGCACCACTGTAGGCAGAATCATAAATAGACTGCCACTGCTCTATTTGTTCTTGATTGTTTTCCTGTTGATTTTTACGGCGATATTCACTATCTGACAAAACATATGCCGCAAGACATTTTTTATCATTGGCATCCTGCTTTGCCAAAACTACACATTCATTTACACCGGGATGTTTTCGTAAGCAGGATTCAATTTCACCCAACTCAATTCTAAATCCGCGTATTTTGACTTGAAAATCAATTCGCCCCAATAGCTCCAAATTACCGTCGTCTCCAAAGCGTGCTAAATCGCCGGTTTTATATAGTTTTTCATTTTGTTTAAAAGGGTTGTCGATGAATTTCTCAGCGGTTAAATCTTCACGATTTAAGTAACCTTCACCCACACCCACACCTCCTAAATGTAATTCACCAGCGACTCCAATAGGAAGTGGATTCAAAAATGGGTCCAATATATAAGTGGACTGGTTAGCCATAGGGAAGCCATAGGGAATACTCTTCCAGCCGGAAGATGGGGCATTGATGTCATAAATGGTTGAATCCATCGAAACTTCGGTCGCGCCGCCCATGCTCACAACTTGAACTATATCATTTAGTAGTTTTAATCGATCAGGAAGTTTGACAGGGATCCAGTCGCCGCCGAGTAAAACCAACCGTAATTGACGGGGATGCAGGTCTGTCTTATCCTCAACATAATCGACCAGCATTTCCATGATCGCTGGAACTGAATGCCATACTGTGATCTGATGTTTGAGCATTAATTGTGCCCAGTTTGCGGCACCCTGAGCTGCATCAGAAATCACCAGACAAGCACCCCCAGCCAGTGTGCCAAATACATCATAAGCAGACATATCGAAACTGATAGAGGCTAACGCCAGTATCTTATCGCCCGCTCCGATAAAGTAACGGCGATTAAAATCACAAAAATTATTGACTCGCCCTCTATGATTTAACATTGCACCTTTGGGTTGACCGGTTGAACCAGAGGTATATATAACATAAGCCAGATCAGTCGGTGAGACATCCACATCCAGATTATGTTGTTTAGCTTGAGCAATTTCAGGCCAGTGTGTGTCAATTAAGACCAGCTGCGCAGTATGGCTTGGAAAATCTTCAACAATAGCAGACTCGGTGAGTAGAATAGACGCATGGGTATCCGACATCATATATTGTAATCGTTCCTGCGGATAAGTTGGATCCAGAGGCACATAAGCGGCTCCCGACTTGGCTATCGCCATCAAACCTATCACCATATCAAGACCACGATTAAGCGAAATAGCAACCAACTGACCAGGCTGTGCGCCGTTTAATTTTAAAAAATTAGCCAGTTGATTGGCCTTTTCATTCAGTTGCCCATAAGTCAGTTGCTGCGATTGAAAAATAGCAGCGACAGCCTCTGGAGAATTCGCAGCTTTGTGCTCGAATAACTGGTGCAAACATCGCTCTTGAGGGTAGTCGACTTCAGTCTGATTCCATTGGACTACCATTTTCTGGTATTCCGCTTTGGTAAGTAATGTCACTTGACTAAGTCGCTGAATATTATTGCCGGATATCGCAGCTAGTATTTCCCGCAGATGTCCCAATAGACGTTTTATTGTCTTATTGGTAAAGCGATAGTCGGCATAGTTGACTTGTATGCAAGCTTCTGAGCCTAAATTAACCGTTAAACATAGTGGAAAGGAATCAACATATTTTGTTTGTTCTGAATCTTCTTGCTGATTGATGACAACCAGACTTTCAAACAAAGGCGAGTGTTTAGGAATATTGCTACATTGCTGCAAAATATCTAGGCCAGGTTTTATAACATTTTGCTGATCAAGCAACATTTTTTGAGTGGTTTTTAACCAGCTTAGAATAGTGTGTTCAGAACCAACGTTAATCGACACAGGTGTTACCGGGTCATTTGAATCAAAACTATAACGACTCTCCAAAGCAAACAATACATCTTCTTCAGCGCTGTAACGACTAAGTAAAAGCCCCCACATTGCAACGACAATAGCCTCTTTGCTCACATTATTTTTCTGAGATATTTTTACAACACCCTGCCAGACTTTTGTATCCAGGGCACATTGCTCTATTCGGCGGCTGTTATTATGGCTATCATCCATGTTGGTATCTACAACAAAAGGAGTTGGCGCTGAATAAAATTTAAGAATTTCCTTCCAGAAGCCCTCCGCGGCGGTTTGGCTTTTATTACCGTTCGAATTTATCGACATTCGCATTTCCTTCTACAGCTTTGATTGACAATTCCGATTTGCATCTTTGTCAAATCTAATCCCTTCTAGAGGGTTTGGTTATTATTATTATCAAGACATTAGGCTCTCTGTAAAAACGGCCTGCTAGCTTGGATTTTCAGCTATCAGTTAGTATAGCAAAAAGCCCCACTAACGCATTAATTTTGTGACAAAATCAGCCATATTTCTATGTTTATTAATGACCCTTTATGTTCCACTCCCGAGAATGTTTGAATATATTCGCTCTTATTACCATTGGTGAATCAATCGAATTCTCTGTTTAACATATTATCTGTAAGCTTATTATTTGGCTGCTGACTGGTATCCGAAGGTCGCTCAATCGTATATTTGTTGCCTGCAAGTAAATTCATTCGAATTTCGGATTTTTCACCATTTGACCAGATTATTTCAACACGACTTATTGACTCATGAGAACCTAAACCGAAATAAACCGTTGGGTCATCAAAAGAAATAAATCCACTACTAGCCTGAACCTCCCTCATTTGGTGACTTGTCTCATTTTTACCATAATAAATAATGAGCTTTGAACCAATGCCAAATCGATTGCCGATATTGTCCTGCAATGCAAACGCAATGGAATTTGCAGAATGATTGGTATTATTCACAAATACCTGAGCGGCGCCAATTTGTGGCACAGCGATGATATCTAAATCACCATCATTATCGATATCAAGATAACTGAAGGAACTAGTTGAACGTCTTGATTTCAAACCACTTTCATCGGTCAGATTGATGAATTTTTTGCCCTTTTGATTCTCAAAATAATAGTTAGATTCACGCCGACGTTGTGATTCCAGAGTACCGTTGACAATATATAAATCTTGCCATTCATCATTATTTAAATCTGCAAATTTTGAATTCCAGGCCCAACCGCCATAGTTAACCCCGAACTCCGATGCTACATCCTTATACTTTCCGTCTTTGTCAGCCATAAAAAGTACATTGGCACCTTTATTTTGAGGTATTAGTTGGCTCTTTTCATTTTCAGGAACTAAAATGGCCTTATTTAGATTTGATTCGCATAAGCTTCTCGAAGCTATCCAGGTTTTAGGTAAGAATTCACAGGTTTCTTTAGAAGCAAATCCCCCATTAGCGACCGGCCTTCTTGCCACGAACAACATCACGCAATCATTGACTAAAGTTTCGTTTTCAAATTTTGAACAATCTTGGGGTCGCTTTTTTTGTTTTATTTCAGAAAACTGCCGCTGAATTTTTACATTTCGCAGACAGCTAGACACTAGTTCTGGTTGCAGTTCGGAACAAGCTTCTTCAGGTAAAAGATTGGTAAATTTTTCGTGATGGTCATAATAAGCAATCTCAGCAACGTAAATTTCTGGAATCAAATCATTATTGATATCAGCACTAGCAATACTCATGGTATCGTAAGTGCTATGGGGGAAAATACCATCCTGTTTGGTGATCATTTTGAAACTTCCATCACCTTTTCCAATATAAAAATAATCAGGAGCGCCAAAGTCATTGCCCACCGCCATATCCAATATCCCGTCGTTAGTGAAATCTGATAGCATGATACTTGTCGGAATTCCTGAATGACCGGGCAACACTTCAACCGAGAATGTTTTATCTGCATTATTTCTTAACAAGACATTTTTTGTTCTTTCGGTAGCTATCCAGGTTCCTTGCCCCCAGCCTAACTCCCAATTACCCAGTACCACGTCTAAATCGCCATCCGCATCAACATCTCCAAAAGCGGCTGAAAGTGACATCCCCTTATCATTCAAATTAGGTAATTTGATGATATTGTGT
>CAZOBX010000098.1:8003-19392 GCA_964578045.1 uncultured Kangiella sp.
GTGTTGTTCAAAATGACCATTATGGTTAAATATCACGTAGTTGCCATTCACGTAGGTCGAGAAAAATATATCATTCCAACCATCATTATCTAAATCAACAAAAGCGGCATTAGTTATTGAATAATCACCTAATTCGGCCACATTTATAGACTGTTTTACAAATCTTTTTCCTTCTTTGTTAGCGTACAAAAACAAACTGGCCTCAGCCCGGAGTAACACATCTGGTCTACCGTCATTGTGCACATCACCACTGCTTACTCCCCTCCCATGCCCCTGAACAAAAGGTAACTCCATTTTGAAAAATGAAAATCGATGAGAGATCGCCATACCAAATTCTTCACCGGTTGATTCTGTGAACAGGTTTGCTGAGGTACTTTTATTGATAGAAAATGCTGATTGGCTGATGAGTAGTTCAGGAGTATTCAAGTTATTGAGTAGCTTCGATTGGATCGAATGACTTTTAACTTCCTGAGCAATCTGATCGCTACCTCGATCCTCATAAACCCCTTTCATTCGATAAACAGGTTCTGCAGTATCATCCGCAGAGAGAACAAACTTAATAAAAAAGTCTCTCTTATTTTTTGTATCCACCTTCTCATATAAATGTGCGGCGACGCCACTAAACACACCCATACCGGCCAAAACGATAAACATAATGCTCGCGGCCCGTTTAGACACAGACTGGGAAACAATAAAAAAGGAATACACACTAAAAATACCAAGCGTAAACAACAATACCATTACATATTTAACCGGCATACCGGTAGCTAGTAGTACCGCGCAAATAATCACATCAAACGCGATAGGTACCGGTAAAAATAAACCAATAAGTGCGACAACCGCCATGCTCAACAAGGTCATTAGCAGGCTAGATTCTGGAATAATATTTGCTATCGATTCCCAAGGTAAAATTGTTATCATTAACGAGCCAAGGAAACCCGCCAGAAACATCAGTGGTACAGTGGTACGAGCGACAAACCACAAATTTTTCAAATAATTTAGAATCATCCATTTGATAGCAAGTAAACTATTAGACTTAGTTTCATCGCTAGAATTATCCACAACCGGAATAGGACAGGATTCCTGTGCTGTAATTCCACAGTGGTCCATATTTAAATGACTCGACTCCTTTTTTAGCAAGTATTTGGTCATTAGTGGAATAAGAATTAATATAAAAACTAAAGTCAGACCGAGTTTAATTGCAACCAGATAAAAAGGAAAAAGCGAAAGCAAGATCGTAAGCACAATAACATTCATAGTCGGCGAACTAATCATAGTAGCCAGGGTGGTTTCAATTTTGCTACCGGCCGCAGCCATTCCCGCTGCGATTGGTGCAGCACAATTAACACATACGCCCAGCGGCGTGCCGATAACCAGGCCTAACGCGCTGTTGGCAAAACCATTACTAAAACTCTTTCGTCGCATAAGCGAAAATAACGTCATAATTGCAGCCGCAAACATCAATCCAAAAGCCATTCCTTTTTTGTTGGTGTCCACCCAATTGACCGTAGTGTAGGCGATGCGTTTTACCACAGGATCATCTGCCTGCACATCAAAGACAGTATTGAAACCGAGATTATTAAAATCGATTTCCGTTCCCATAGTTGCCTTTTCATTTAATGCTGGCACCCGTGAGCCGGACCAAAAACCAACAGCCAACATCAATAATAATAAAGACGTAAACAAAACTCTTTTGTCTGGAAAAACTCCTATAACTTTCATTTGCTACCTACACCTTCATAAATTATTTTTATTGATATTCTTAAGAGAACTTTAACTGCTTCAGGTTAATGTTTTCTAGTGACAAAGTGAAACATGACTCGTCCAGTTATTAGTCAATACCTTTTCAGTTACCAGCCGCTTGTAAACTTCGCTTTAATTGACGTAAAACTCTCCAGAGGCTTCCACTTTTTATTGCTGAGAATAGACGCTCTTTTACTTCATAAATAATTAATTTGAAAGGCCTTCCATGGTCCTTTAAATGAATTTTTTTATACTGAAAATCATCCATTAGATCAGACAATAAATACTCTATGACTTTAACTTCTGAACTTAGCAACTCTTCCTGCCAGCCTTTCTTTTTACCTTTTCGAAAAAAACCTTTTGGCATTTCTACATTCTTTTTTAGTTTATTTATCTGACATGCATCTATGGCATTTTCTGCGAGTTGACTGGTTGAATCTAAACCAAGCCATTGATATATAGCGGACAATTCCTGTACTCCATTATCGAGCAGCGACTCGTAGTGTACTTCTCGATAGTTTTTTAATTGACTAGCGGAAGATCTAGCGCTTTCAATATCTTTACGCCACATCTTTGCAAAACTTGCAGGATGATCAGCAAATAAATTAGGATTTCCCCAAGATTTTGCAACAATTTTCCAAGAACTAAAAACAGCTCTGGGATCACGGATCAAATGTAAAAAATAGGCATCTGGATAGATTTTGGATAACAGTTCCAGATGTTCAATATTTTCAGGCTGTGATTCAACCACGGTCACCGCGGTAGGCTTAGCGAGTAAAGAACTTGCGTATACGTTGTCGGCTATTTCTGTACAGAAGTCATATAAATCCTGATTGGATAAAAAATTATTTAGTGCTTGTCTTTCATAACTATTGGTAGTCGACTTGCCTCCAAGCCTATCGCCGCAATCTTTGCTTACGACAACACTTTTATGGAATTTAGGGTCCTCTAACCACCATTTTTCAAGTTTTTTTAGTGTTTCGATCAAATAGCTGTGAAACACACCGACGATGGCGGGATGATTTGCCAACAGCCACAATGTCCAGGTAGTACCACTCCTTTTAGAACCGATGATAAATACTTGTTTTGGCTTAACTTTTTCAGTCTGTTCCTTAGTATTCGACGGCTCAATCATGATTTAACAATACCCTTTGTCAATGGTCAATTTCCCTGTTTAGGTTAGATGGCGCAATTGAGCCACCTTTAAGAGCTGTAGCATGGATGAGTATTCTTAGAAATAGAATAAACACCAAAGCGCCAGTATAACAATAATTATCACTAACTCTCAATTTTATTCTACCTGACTGAAATTATTTTGTCTGTTTAAGCCTGGGCCAGTTGATCTTTCATAAATCATCACTCTAGAGGTAAAAATAACCTGAGCTCAGGATAAGAAAATCAATATAAACAGCGCTTCTTCTTCCTCGTGAAGCAAAAAAAAAGCCTCGGCAGTGATGACTTAGAAAAGGAGAACAGGCACTAGGCACGAATATGTTGTTTTATTTTAAAAGTCAGATGGTTTTTCACGCTAAGCCATTCTGATGCAATGATTGAAAAAACCACGGTATCCCTCAATGAACCGTCTGCCAAGCGTTTATGATTACGGAGAACACCGTCTTGTTTAGCCCCCAGCGTGACAATTGCGTTTCTGGACTGGATATTCATCCAATGAGTCCTGAATTCAACGGCTATCACATCTAATTTTTCAAATGCATGGGTAAGCAGCAATAACTTACATTCCGTGTTTGCGCCAGTTCGCTGAAAACTTTTTGCATACCAGGTGTAGCCAATCTCAACTCGTTTATTTTGATTATCGACATGACAAAAACGAGTCGAACCGATGATTTTTTGAGATTTAATATCGCGAATAACGAAAGGTAAATCGCCATTATTCTGCTTATCTAGCAGTGCCTCACGAATGAACGTTTCAGTATCTTCTGGAGTAGGTACTCCGGTATACCACAGGTTCCATAGTTCACCGTCAGCTGCCGCCTCGGAAAATGCTGTAGCATGTTCTGCTTTTAGTGGCATTAACTCGACAGTTTGTCCGCTTAAAGTGATGTCTTTGATCCAGTGAGGCATAGTTTTTTCTTTTGTAGAAGAGTCTAGGGTCAATTCAATTCTGTTTGATATTATTTATTTTACAATAACTGTAATTTTTTTTGAAATAACCGCTGGTTTATGAGGCAAATGCTTATAATCACCCATTATCAACTGAAGAGTATGAGTGCCAGGTGCAAGAGTAAGCGTAGTTTTAGTCTGCCCACCCCCAAAATGTTTAACCGTTGCATCCAGTGGTTTGGTTAAGTCAGGTAACTCTTTTCGGTCGACCATTAAGTGATGGTGGCCGGTTTTAGGTTTTTCGATTCCAGCGGGAGATATTGCCATGCCTTTCAAACCAAAAACCACCACAAAAGTCCGGTCAACAGTCTCGCCATCTTTAGGTGAAACTATATAAGAGCGTGCCGCAGAGGATTTATAGCTTTTTTCTTTGTCGCCATGAGCTGAAGCCCCAAATACCCAAGTGAAAACGATTAATATTAAAGTTATTTTAAGTTTCATTAATTTCTCCATTTACATTAATTGATATTAAACAGCCTACCACATAGTAACGATACAGCTTATGGGCAATCGAATAACTCGCTGAATAGTAACATCACAATTACCCTTTCCTAAAGACATCAAACACAAAAAAGGACGCTGACGCATCCTTCCTTTAAATTTCAAAGCCCGTCACCCGAAACTTGTAACTGAAAAAGCCTTACCAACCAGTTATCTCTTTTAAAGCTGTGCCAATATCTGCCAGGCTCCGCACTGTTTTTACACCAGCATCTTCAAGCGCAGCAAATTTTTCATCGGCGGTGCCTTTTCCACCAGAAATAATTGCTCCTGCATGACCCATACGTTTACCTGGAGGAGCCGTTACACCAGCAATATAGGAAACAACCGGCTTAGTCACATTAGCTTTGATATACGCGGCGGCCTCTTCTTCGGCTGTACCGCCAATTTCGCCTATCATTACTATCGCTTCGGTCCTAGGATCATTTTGGAACATTTCCAGAATATCGATAAAGTTAGAACCCGGTATAGGATCGCCACCAATACCAACACAGGTTGATTGGCCAAATCCAGCATCGGTTGTCTGTTTTACCGCTTCATAAGTCAATGTACCCGAACGAGAAACAATGCCCACCCTTCCCGGTCTATGGATGTGGCCTGGCATAATTCCAATTTTGCACTCTCCCGGAGTTATTACACCTGGACAGTTAGGGCCGATCAACTGCACCCCCAGATTATCACAAGCGACTTTTGCATCTAGCATATCAAGTGTTGGTATACCTTCAGTAATACAAACAATCAGTTTAATTCCGCCGTTGGCGGCTTCCAGAATAGAGTCTTTACAAAATGGTGCTGGCACATAAATAACAGATGCAACTGCACCAGTCTCTTTAACCGCTTCTTTTACCGTATTAAATACTGGTAGGCCCAAGTGGGTTTGTCCTCCTTTTCCCGGAGTGACACCGCCGACCATTTTTGTACCGTATTCAATCGCTTGTTCTGAATGAAAAGTCCCTTGAGAACCGGTAAATCCCTGGCAAATAACTTTAGTGTCTTTGTCGATTAAGATGCTCATTTATTTGCCCTCCGCAGCGTCAACCACTTTTTGCGCGGCGTCCGCTAAACCGGTTGCTGCAATAATATTTAATCCACTATCTGCTAACACTTTTCTACCTTTTTCTGCGTTATTGCCTTCAAGCCTGACTACGACTGGCACTTCGACGCCGACTTCCTCAACTGCGCCAATGATGCCTTCAGCGATTAAGTCACAGCGAACGATACCACCAAAAATATTCACTAAAACCGCTTTAACATTATCGTCGGTCAAAATAATTTTAAAAGCTTCAACCACTCGTTCTTTAGTCGCACCGCCCCCAACATCGAGGAAGTTGGCTGGTGAGCCACCGTGTAAATTGACGATATCCATGGTCCCCATTGCGAGGCCTGCACCATTAACCATACAACCAATATTGCCATCTAAAGCGACGTAGTTTAATTCAAAGGATGCAGCGTGCGCTTCACGTTCATCTTCTTGTGAAGGATCGTGCATATCACGTAACTTTGGTTGACGGTACATGGCATTGCCATCTATACCAATTTTTGAATCCAAACAGTGCAGATCACCAGCGCTCGTAATGACCAATGGATTAATTTCTAATAAAGCCAAATCTAATTCATGAAATAACTTAGACAATTGCATAAAAATATGGGTAAATTGCTTAACTAATTTACCTTTAAGACCTAATTTGAACGCTAATTCTCGCCCTTGATAAGGCTGCGCACCAACTAATGGATCTATAGCCGCCTTGTGGATTTTTTCGGGCGTTTCTTCAGCCACTTTTTCAATCTCAACACCACCTTCCGTCGAAGCCATAAACACCACTCTTCGGGTCGAACGATCGACCACCGCGCCCAGATAGAGCTCCTCAGCAATATCAGTGCAGTCCTCAACCAGGATTTTAGAAACCGGTTGTCCATTGGCATCTGTCTGATAAGTCACAAGATTTTTGCCAAGCCACTGTTGGGCAAATTCTTTGGCTTGTTCTTTACTGGTAATAAGCTTCACACCACCTGCTTTGCCCCTCCCCCCAGCGTGTACTTGAGTTTTTACTACCCATTTATCACCGCCTATTTGTCCCGCTGCTTCAAAAGCCGCTTTAGGAGAATCAACGGCGATCCCGCTAGATACAGGTAAACCATACTCCTTAAAAAGTTGCTTGCCCTGATATTCATGTAAGTTCATGATTTTATGTCCAGATTGATTTATTAAGTAAAAAGATAGTTGGCTAGTTAATAATTTAATTAAAGTTGTATATGACTAGGATAGTCAATTTCTGAAATTTTGCTTTGTTTATGCATAGGTTAAGTGCACAAATAAATCCCTCTCCGTAAGCAAGACAGGGATAGAAGGCTAAAGTCCTCGATTAAGCAACATCGTCCGAATATGACCGATAGCTTGAGTTGGATTTAAGTTTTTAGGGCAAACACTGACACAGTTCATGATCCCGCGGCAACGAAATAAACTGTAAGCATCATCTAAATCATCAAGACGAGACTCTGTTTCGGTGTCTCGACTATCAATAATAAACCGATAAGCCTGGAGTAACCCTGCTGGTCCGACAAATTTATCAGGATTCCACCAAAAGGACGGACAAGCGGTGCTACAACAAGCACATAAGATGCATTCGTACAAGCCATCCAGTTTTTCTCGGTCTTCAGGTGACTGTAGATGTTCGCGAACTGGCTGTTCGTCATTGTTAATCAGATAGGGTCTGATTTTTTCATATTGACGATAAAACTGGGTCATATCGACCACTAGATCCCGAATAACAGGCAATCCCGGCAAAGGCCTTACCGTAATTTTATTGCCTTTTAGTGAAGACAACGAAGTAATGCAGGCCAGTGCATTTTTGCCATTGACATTGATCCCATCAGAGCCGCAAACACCTTCTCGACAAGAACGCCTGAATCCAATACTCGGATCTTGCTCCTTCAATAGAATCAAAGCATCCAACAACATCATGTCTGAGCCGGCTTCTATCTCCAGCTCATAATCTTTCATATAAGGTTTTTTATCCGTATCGGGATCGTATCGATAAATCGAAAATTTCATATTAATAAGTCCTGGCCTTAGGTGGAAAGGCTTCAACGGTCAATGGTGCCATATTCACAGGTCGTCTATCCATTTCATGAGTTTCTGGATAATACAAGCTGTGGGTTAACCAATTTTCATCATCACGTTCCGGAAAATCTTCACGGCTATGCGCACCACGGCTCTCTTCGCGGAAATTGGCGGCTTTGGCAGTCGCCCTGGCAATTGCCATCAGATTATCTAACTCCAGACATTCAATTCGCATAGTATTAAACGCTTTAGATTTGTCTGGTAGCACTGCCGATTTTAATTTGTTAGCGACAGTTTCTAGTTCAACCATGCCTTTTACCATAGAATCACCTGTTCTAAATACGCCGAAATGGTTTTGCATGATTTGCTGCATCTTATGTCGAATAGCGACCGAGTCTTCACCCGATTCCGATGCTTCCCATCGATTAACACGAGCCAAAGAGGTAGCAATATTTTCATCGGTAAATTCATTTTGTGCAAGTCCGCCAGCCAAAGACTCCTCGAGATGCATACCGGCAGCACGGCCAAATACCACCAGATCAAGTAAAGAGTTACCGCCCAATCGATTCGCACCATGCACCGAAACACAAGCGACTTCGCCGACGGCATATAAACCGTCAACAATATGCTCATCCTGGCCTGCTTTTTTTCCAATTACCTGACCAAATTTATTGGTTGGGATACCACCCATCATATAGTGACAGGTTGGAACCACCGGTATTGGCGCTTCTACCGGATCGACGTGGGCAAAAGTTTTGGATAACTCGCATACCCCAGGCAATCGCTTATGCAAGGTTTTTGCTCCTAGATGATCCAATTTAAGCATCACGTGATCACCGTTAGGTCCACATCCTCGACCTTCCAGTATTTCTTTAGTCATCGAGCGAGCAACCACGTCTCTACTGGCCAAGTCTTTAGCATTTGGCGCATAACGCTCCATAAAACGCTCGCCGTCTTTATTTATCAAGTAACCACCTTCACCGCGGCAACCTTCGGTCACCAGTACGCCAGCTCCGGCGATACCAGTGGGATGAAACTGCCACATTTCAATATCTTGAACCGGTATGCCCGCCCTTAATGCCATACCGACACCATCACCGGTATTAATCAGCGCATTGGTGGTTGATTGGTAAATTCTGCCAGCTCCACCGGTAGCAAAAACCGTGGCTCTTGATTTAAATTGAACAACCTCTCCGGTTTCAATCGACATCGCAATGACACCGCAACATTGACCATCATCATTCATGACTAGATCAATCGCATACCATTCGTTAAAGAAGTTGGTTTTAGCGGCTAGATTTTGCTGATATAAGGTATGTAGTAAAGCGTGTCCGGTTCTATCGGCTGCAGCTGCGGTACGTGCGGCTTGTTCGCCGCCGAAGTTAACCGATTGGCCGCCAAAAGGTCTCTGGTAAATTTTTCCATTGTCCAGGCGAGAAAAGGGTAAACCCATGTGGTCAAGCTCAATCACAGCGTCTGGACCTTGCTGACACATATATTCGATCGCATCCTGATCACCGATATAATCTGATCCTTTTACTGTGTCATACATATGCCAACGCCAGTCATCTTCATGGCTATTGCCCAGCGCAACTGTAATGCCACCTTGGGCCGATACAGTATGGGAGCGAGTTGGAAATACTTTTGAAATGAGGGCAACTTTTTGACCCGATTTAGCCAACTGAAGAGACGCTCGCATGCCAGCACCGCCACCACCAACGATGACAGCGTCAAAGGTTAATACTGGAATAGATACAGGGGCAGTCATTTATGAACTCCACAAAATCTGAGCGCCCCAAAGGAGAAAGGCGAAACAAGAGACAATCACTAGAATTTGAAAAATCATCCGAATAGCTAGCGGTTTTAGATAATCGGTTGAAATTATCCACAAGCCAATCCAGGCGTGAAAACATAATGAAGTAATTGCAACAAAGGAAAAAATCTTAAAACCGGTTTGTTCAAATAGTGACCGCCAAACCGAAAATTGAATGTCAGGCGTCGAAAATATAAAGACGCTTAGATAAACGACATAAACAGCGAGAATAACTGCAGTGACTCTTTGAATCATCCAGTCCTGAAGCCCGCTACGACCTAAGCTGGTTACTGACTTTACCATATCCAAACTCCTAATCCGATCGCTGCCAAAACGCCCAATAAAATAACCAATTTTGAACCTAGTACGCCGCCCTCAAGAGACTCGCCAATACCCGCATCCATTAATAAGTGCCTTATACCGGCGATAATATGATAAGCCAGCATCACTAAAACAGCCCATAGCGCGAACTTAGCTATATCGCCTTGCAATATTGATTTCATCTGGTTAAATTCTTGCTGGGAGGAAAGACTCTTCTCTAACATCCAAAGACAAAAAGGCACTGCCAAAAACAGCAATACTCCGCTAACGCGATGTAGAATGGAGGACAATGAGGTGATCGGCCAATTTAGAGTCAGCATCGTGGCCAGGCTGACATTACCAGGTCTATTTTTTTTCACGGTATCAATTCTTCTCGATGTTTGTTATATAGAAAGCTTATTAGCCATTATTTTAGGCAAAAATATAATGTTCTGCTAAACTTTTTATAATTAATCATAGATTTTATCTTTATAACGTCAAACCAAATGAACTATTTGTGCGGGGATAAAATCTGGCGCAATTATATAAGCCTAAACTACTGAATACAAATGTATTCTTGAATTTCACTGATTGTGATCGAGATTGTTCAATTTATGAGCGTTTGGCGTTAAAAATCGTTTTATTATAATTGACAAAATTTCTGTAGCTTCTATAGTAGCGCGCTACATATATGTCAAACAACAGAATCATCGGGAAAAGTGCCACCGATACTAAATACCAATTACGAACAATCTTAGCCAGGAGCGAACAATATGACGGACAAGACCGCCAAACTTACATTACCAAACGGCGAAACACTCGAATTAGAGATGTACTCTCCGACGCTAGGCAATGACGTCATCAATGTTGCCAGTTTAGTTAAGAATGGTCTGTTTACATACGATCCGGGGTTTATGTCAACCGCGTCGTGTGAGTCCAAAATCACCTTTATCGATGGCGGTAAAGGTGTACTGCTCTATCGCGGTTATCCCATTGATCAACTTGCTGAAGATTGCGATTTTATGGAAGTCTGCTATTTACTGCTAAATGGCGAGTTACCTAATTTAGATGAAAAACGGGCTTTCTTAAAGCGAATTAATAACCACACCATGCTAAATGAACAACTCACCCACTTTTTTAACGGTTTCCGCCGAGATGCCCATCCAATGGCTATTATGGTTGGAGTAGTTGGTGCCTTATCTGCTTTTTATCATGATTCTCTGGACATTAATAATGAGTCACATCGGGTTAAAAGTGCATTTCGTTTACTCGCCAAAGTGCCGACTATTGCGGCAATGTGTTATCGCTATACCATTGGCAAACCATTTGTCTATCCACGCAACGAGATGAGTTATGCAGAAAACTTTCTAAATCAAATGTTTTCAATGCCCTCTCATGATGAAAAACCAGATCCTGTACTGGTAAAGGCCATGGATAAAATATTTACTTTACATGCCGATCATGAGCAAAATTGCTCGACCTCTACCGTTCGATTAGCAGGTTCCTCTGGAGCTAACCCCTTTGCCTGTATTTCATCGGGGATCGCTTCTTTATGGGGACCCGCGCACGGTGGCGCTAATGAGGCTTGTCTGAGAATGTTACATGAAATCGGTGATGTGAGTCGTATTCCAGAATACATTGCCAAGGCAAAAGATAAAAACGACCCTTTCAGGCTAATGGGCTTTGGTCATCGAGTATACAAAAACTTTGACCCAAGAGCGAAAGTCATGCGAGATAGTGCCCATGAGGTATTGAAAGCGACAGGCAAAACCGATGATCCGATCTTAAAAGTGGCGATGGAACTTGAAAGAATAGCCTTAGAAGACCCCTATTTCGTCGAAAAGAAGCTGTTC
>CAZOBX010000099.1:0-19207 GCA_964578045.1 uncultured Kangiella sp.
GAACTTAGAACTTAGAACTTAGAACTTAGAACTTAGAACTTAGAACTTAGAACTTGGTAAAGCTGGAGAAAAATATGTGTCGTTGGATGGCTTACAAAGGGCAATCGATTTATATTGAAGACTGGTTATTCAACAGTGATCATTCTTTGATTGAGCAAAGTAAATCGGCTGATATGACCAAGTATGAAGTTAATGGTGATGGTTTCGGTATCGGTTGGTACGGGCAAAAGCCCGAACCCGGTTTGTTCAAGAGTATTCGACCAGCCTGGAATAATGCCAACTTAAAAAGTTTGGCAGCGCATGTATCATCGCCATTATTTTTAGCTCACGTTAGATCGGCAACCGGTACACCCATTCAGGAAACTAATAGTCATCCTTTTCAGTATAAAAACTGGCTGATGGTTCACAATGGCTTAATCCATGATTTTGATTTGGTCAAAAAAGAATTGCTCGGTCATATAAATGCTGAATATTTTCCTCATATTATTGGTTCAACGGATTCAGAAATATTGTTCTATTTATTGTTATCCAATGGACTGCAAAAGGATATTCATAGCGCGGTTAAAAAAGTCATTGGTTTGGTTGAGTCTATCGCCGCGCTGCACAGTATTAAATTTGCCTTGCGAATGACCTTGGGTATTAGTGACGGCCAATCTTTGTGGGCGGTCAGATTTTCATCCAGTATTAAGTCTTCGACGTTGTTTTATTCACTTGAAACTGTCAATGATAGCAGTCAACTTTTGGTAGTGTCTGAACCCATGGATGAAGGTGAAATATGCTGGGTACCGGTGGAAGAAAATTCGATTTTGCATTTTGATCTGAATAACCAGATGAGTTTAATGTCGATTTGAATAACTAAATAATTCCACCCAGTTATCAATCACTCAGGCAAGGGGCAGTCACAAAACAAACTATAATTAGTCTTGGGAGCCATTCCATTGGAGGTTGATTATTCTTCATCTCTTCCAATAGGTATCACTCTTGCAATGCTATTACCCTTTACACAATTTCGCCCAGACTCTTTGGCATAATATAACGATTTATCCGCCTGATTAATAAGTTGATCTTGCTTTGCCTGCTTATTTGGCAGTAGCGCGGCTACCCCAGCACTAACTGTGACAATATCACAAGCTGTAGCAAAACTATGTTTGATAGCCAGCGCTTCTACTTCTAGACGTATATTTTCAGCAACCGATAACGCCCCACGGAGATCGGTTTCTGGCATTAAAACAACAAATTCTTCACCGCCAAAGCGGGTAATTAAATCAGACGAACGTAATGCTACTTCATTCATAACCTTAGCAATTTGACGCAGAGTTTGGTCCCCTGCCAGATGACCATAATTATCGTTATAAGCCTTAAAATTATCGATATCGATTAACACGACGGCCAAGCTGGTTTGATTTCTTAATGCCCGTTTCCACTCGCGTTCATATTCTTCATCAAACTTACGACGATTCCCAATTTCAGTCAATGCATCAATATGGGTGAGCTTACGCAGTTTAGCTTCTATTTGTTTCCGGATCTTCATTTCTTCTGCCAATTGTCTATTGATTTTATTGGTAACACCGGCAAAAGCGCGAGATTCAATGGAGCGTATTCGGAGTTTGCGGGTCACTAATCCAATGCCGACTAGTGATACTATTAAAATACCGACAAGTAAATACATTGTCTGATAAATCATATTGTTGGCTAAAATGACATTGGTTTCAATTGGTGTAATTACTTCCAATATCCCTCGGACTTGGCCAACGCGCCAGTCATTTTTCGGAGTATCTGGGTGATTGTTATGACAGTCAATGCAACTATCGCGCATCAAATCTGCAGTTGCATAACGTAAAGAAGCCCGACCATCAACTTCTTCGAAACGATAAAATGATTTGGAGGGGGTCGTGTTCAATGAGGTCCAGGCATCTCGACCAAAACTGTCAGTGATTCCTCCCGTGGTTTCTCGCCAAGGGAAAGGATAAGGGCTATAAAGACTGCTTTTTACACCACTGCCTTTGCCGCCCAAACGGTTGCCTAACAACATACTTAAAGTGGCTGGAAGAGGGATAGCATTGTCTCTGGTGAGATAATCATGAGTAACCGCAAGCCCGTTGGCTTTTGCCACTAATACCACTTCCGATGTGTATAAAGTTCGAAATTCAGTGAGTGCTTCAGAGTATAGACGAGAGTTTTTTATAGCGGTCGAGCGGATTTGTATGTCAGATAGTTGGTTTAGATACCAAAATATCAATATGCTCCCTGTAGCAAACAGCAAGCCCAACACAACAATTGAATTATCTACAAAGAAGTTAAATATCGGCTTTAGCTGTTTAGCGACGATGTGCAATATATTTATCACCTAACTTTACAACCTCTTGAATAAGGGGTCTTCAATAAAACTACTACAAATATGGCATGTCTATTGACTTTGTGCAAATCCGATTGCTAATTACTGAACACAGACCGTACAAGCAATCTAGGTTGTTGGTATTAATCAAATTCCATTGACCTAGAAAAATCAGTATAATCATGATTGCCTGTGCATACCCTGGCTGCACCTAAAAGGCCTTAACTAGCGTAGGAAAATTGTAAAATATTGATTTGAAAACAAAATTATTGGAGTCGACGTTAGGTTTGAATATTATCGACGTTTGCTGCATGCAATATACTGTTAAAATCATGAAGAAAATAAATATACTTCTAATATTGTTGTTTTACATGTCTGAGGCATATAGCTGTGCGGAAAACCCAAATTGGGACCGCTGTCCAGGGATAAATGATACGCCAATAAGCCTAGTAAAGAGTCATCCTTAAATCATAAATGTCCTATCCAATAGGCAACCTGTAGTCAACTCAAATACCGTAAGGTTGGAGTATGAGGTATTGGAGAAAGGTGTTATATCTGAAGGTATTATCTCCGCGATCAGTCCAAGACGAAAATTCGACAAACTCGCATTTGAAATTCTTAAAGAATCAAAATTCGAAAACGTTGAGAAGTTTTCTGGAAAGTGCTTTTTTATCACTCTTCAATTGGACGAAAAATATTTTAACAAATACACGCAAAATATTCATGCAAAGAAGACGCACGAAACTTTGAAGTAAGCGTTACACACAGAAAATAGCCGTTAGATCACAGTGATAATGGACAATAGATCACAATACGACCGGTAAGTCGATCACATTGAAGACCCCGAAGTGTTTTATCATGAATAAAACACCGCTAGGGATACCAATTATGTCTGCACGAATTCAAAAGAAAAAATCAGGCTGCAGAATGCTAGATAAACGCTTTCATAAAAGACTGGAAATGGTCCTAAGCACATTGTCTCAGGATCCGCAAAAAAAGAAGAAGACGGAAAACATACCGAGGGTCAAAGAACTAGTACACTTGCTAGCAATGTGAGGCGGTTATTTAGCACGAACCGGAGATGGAGAACCAGGTGCTGAAACAATCTGGCGAGGATATGCTAAAATCCTTAATTACTTAGAATTAGCAGAAGAACTAAACTCACTGAATCATACAAATATTTGAGTGTAATGGTGAGGGCGAGCGTTGTAACATTTAAAAATCAGTGTTAAGAGATGGTTGTGGTTACTTCAAGTATTGCAGAAAAAGACATTGAGTCAGCATTTAATAATGGTCAAAAAACCAAGGCCATAAAATACTATCGCATTGTTCATCGTGTTGACCTAAAGTCGGCCAAAGCAGCTATTGATTCAATGCAGCCAAAAAACTCACATGTAAAGAACCGAATGGGGTTTAGGTATAAAATATTTTTTTTATGTTTTTTTGCAATCGCTTTGGCCATGTTCACTCAAAATGCTTATATGATTAATGCTTCCCTGATATCAATTATTATACTTGGAGGAGTTATTGTCATAGACACCGTCAAAGATTCTTACATTTCTTCTCAAAGTATAGATTGGCCCTCGGCCAAATGTTATATAAATAGTAGCAGTATAAAAGTAAGCGATCTAACTTAAATAATCATGGCACACATTTTATGGCGTATTTTGACATTGGGTATCAGGTAACTGGCGTTGATTATGATTACCAGTGTTACAATCTCAATAAGCGCTTTTCTACTTCAACCGAGGCAAAAGAATATGTTAATAAAATTACCAATACAGAACACCCCATTAATACTTATTATAACCCATCAAATCCTAGTCAAAGTAGCATAACGCAGGGATTTAAGTACAGTTCCATCATACCAATCATCGTAGGGGTTGGCATGGTCATTGTGTCATATCTTACCTTGGTTGGTACAATAAAGTGGACTTAAGCTATAATAATCATTGCCGTAGATTAATAACAGAATGAAGCGTTATGCATAAAAACATGATTCAGTTAAGACTCACGCAAAAAGTTCAGAAAGCCGCAGGATTTAAAGCGGATGAGCTGACTGATGTTCAAGACTGTTCAGCAGGGCTCGGAAGCTGGACGGTAAATTTATTCACGCAAGATAGAAGAAAGGTGCTTGTTTTCGTGAATGATCGAACTCTATATTCATTTGTATTGTTTGGTGTTCGAAAAGAACACTATAAGACATTGAATGAAAGGTTTAGTCATGGTTTCCAGCAATTACTCGCTGCTGATGGATTTACCTTAGAAGAACAAAAGTATCTGATGCAGGGCTGCGAAAATATTAACTATACAAAAACGAATAGTAGACAAGTCCTGGGCAACCTAAATGATCTTATATGGCACTACCAAAATTCAATTTACGATGAGGGTGGGCTGGACTATTCTGATATTGGAGCAATAATCCATAGGCTGAACCGCATGCCTCAAAAAAATCTTGAGTGGGTGTATTCTATAGATGCAGTTTCAAAAATCGTGGCAATACAAAACAAGTCGTTCAAACGGGACAATTTTAAGCGAGGCTTCGCCCCCAAATTTCCTCTTCACTAGGCGCTGTTAGGTAGTTTATAGATATATGTCTGAATTATCTTTTTCAATTACTCCCGATGTCCAAAGACTCGGCCTTGTTGGTGCTTGCTTTGTAATTCGAGGGCTGGAAAATCGAAAATCAGATGACAAGTTCGACGAATATCGCCGGAGATTAATCGATCAACTGCGGTCAGAATATACACGCGATACTTTGAAGACAAACGAGATACTTGCGGGCTTTAAAGCATTACATCAGAAAGTAGGACGCTCTAACAGGAAGTTCCCCGCATCCCCCGAACAACTGATTAGTCTTTTTTTGCGCAAAGGTATTATCCCGTCAATCAACCTGGCTGTTGATATATACAACTGCATATCTTTAGAGACTAAATTGGCCCTTGGTGCTCACGATATTTCGCGAATTGAGGGAAATGTGACGCTTCGAATGACTGACGGTTCCGAGCGATTCGTGCCTCTCGGCAGCAGTGAAAGTGAAGCTGTTAGAGAGGGCGAATACAGCTATATTGATGATTCTAATGAAGTCATTTGTCGGTTAGAATTTAAACAGGTAGAAAAGACTAAAGTGACTTTGAAGACGACAGATTGCTTTTACATTGTTCAAGGCAACCCCAGACTACTGCGGATTATGTAATGCAGCTAGCTGAGAGACTGATCTCCGCCACAGTAAAATACTGTGGCGGACAACATGAGTATCTTTGGCTTCCGGAGTAAGTTAGCTGACCAATGGCGTCTTTTAATGCGGGCGTACTTAAGGAGAAAATAACCAAATTTGGAGAATTGATATGGATAAAGCACTTCAAAAAATGATTAATAATATGCCTGAAAAAACAGGTAAAGCGTTAGATGAATAGAAAAAATATTGGCCAAGGGAACCTTTGCAAAACATTCAGAAGCAGTCAATTTTCTAAAAAATATTCACGGGATAACACATGGATTCGCCAATACAATAGTGCTCTTTCAAAAGATAATGATGACTCACCTGAAGATCTGGTTTCCAATCAATACTATGGCAAAGAAGGCTTAAAGCCAATTTGTGAGAAGTTAATCTCTGTCGTAAAAAAGTTTGGAAAAGATGTGGTCATAACACCAAAGAAGGGCAGTGTGAGTTTAATTAGAAAGAAACAATTCGCATTGATAAAACCGGCAACCAAAACTAGAATCGATTTAGGTCTAAAATTAAAAGGAATGGAAGTTACTCGTCGCCAGGAGAATTCGGGTCCTTTTGGTACGATGTGTACTCACCGAGTTAGACTACAAAGTGAAGTAGAAATTGATGATGAATTAGTTAACTGGCTCTCTTGCGCATACAACGGAGCTAATTAGTCAGACAAATAATTGCAGCAAATCGGACAGAGTAAAAATTACACGGTCTAATTTGCTTGGCGGTATGTGTATGAGTAATTTGGGTTTTCGTACACTTACTTCACAATCTCATCCCCCGGTTTGGTTTTATTAAATTTTTATCCACTCATAAGCCTGGTGGCTAATTCGCACAGAGCATTCATTTGCTGGTAAGCGCTACTGCTCTCGGGACTTTGTTGAAGTGGCCAGCCAAAGTTAATTCGAAAATAATCTTTATAAAATTGATGGGTGCTAAAGCTGGACCCTGAACGAATGTCTATCTGTAGCTCTTTGGCTTGTTGTTCTAGCTTAACCGCATCCAACCCTGGCATTTGTACCCATAAAACAATTCCACCATCCGGCATACTCACTCTGGTATTTTCAGGAAGGTTTTCTACCAGATATTTTTGATAAGCATGTACATGTTTGCTCAGTGTTAATCTGATTTTGTTTATGTGAGTTCGATATTCACCGGTATTAATAAATTCGGCGATGCTGCTTTGGATTAAGCCATTGACGCCTAGCCCGGTTAACTTATGTTGTCTTAAGTAATCTTGCAGATAACGCCCAGGCAGGCACCAACCAATTCGCAAACCCGCAGCCAAAGTTTTAGAGACTGAACCACACCACAAGATATAACCATTTTTATCCCAATATTTAGCCGGTAGCGGAGGTTTTCCATGGTGGGATAACTCGATATACACATCATCTTCAATGATAGGTATTTGATAATCGCTAGCCATCTGGACCAGGCGTTGTTTTTGCTGAATCGATAAACTGGTTCCGGCGGGATTCATGTGCGAGGTATTAAACAGTCCTGCAACGATATCGTTGTTTTGCATGTGTCTTTCGAGTTGATCAAGATTGATACCTTCTTCGTTGCTCGGAATTTCAATAATTTTGCGGGATAATACGGCGAGTAAGTCAAGCAGTCCGCTGAAACAAGGCGAGCTGATTGCTATAGTATCACCCGCTTTACTGATGGTTTCGATCGCAATTCGAATGGCGTCAATACAGCCGTTAGTGATCACCAGTTCGGAATCAAGAAAAGTAAAATGATCTTTACGGAAATGGTTGCTTAACGCTGTTCTTAGACGTACATCACCTTGAGGCTCAGGGTATTGGTGGAGAAGATCCTTTGCTCGAGAAGTGGAACGTTTGATACTTCGTTGTAATTCAATCGTCGGTAATAACTCAGGTGAGATCATAGAGGTTCCAAGAGGGCTAAAAAACTCCACGTTGGGACTATACCCGCTGATTGGCGCAAAATTCTTAGGATCACGTGTTTCGCCTTCAAATTTTGGGGCTTGCGGGTGTTCGACTTTTGAGGTTTGCTTTGCGACAAAAAATCCCGATTGAGGTTGGGCAAATATCCATCCCATTTCTTCCAGATAAGTATAGGATTTTGTCGCTGTTGTCATGCTGACAGAATGTTGTTTAGCCAGTACTCTTAACGCGGGAAGTCTCGACCCCTGGGGCATGCGGCCTGCTTCTATGCCGTCAATCATTAACTCGGCGATGGATTCATAGAGTTTCATTCAGCTATCCAGTATAACTATTTTGATTAAATTGTACCCTTTTTTATATCAAAAATTGATACTGTTACCTATTCTATACCTGATAGATACTAGATGCCATGTTATTACCGGCTCAGCCCGGTTAAAATAGGCTATGTATTATGAAAAAATTTGATCTATCGATTGGTATCGCTGTTATGTGCCTATGGGGATTCAATTTCAGCGTTATTAAACTTGGCGTAAATAATCTGGACCCTTTGGTGTTAACTGCTTTAAGATTCTTTTTTGCCGCGGTGCCGCTTGTGTTTTTCATCAAAAAACCGGCGGTAAAGTGGCGCTACCTGATCGCTTACGGCCTGACGTTTGGCGTTGGTGTATGGGGAATGGCTACCTGGTCGATTGACGCGGGACTATCGGCCGGAATGACCTCATTGCTACTTAATCTAAGTGTTGTCAGTAGTTTAATCTTTGGTTGGTTTTTTCTTAATGAAAGAATTACTTTGGCAAAAGGTTTAGGTGCAGGTTTATCGATGGCCGGTTTATTTCTGATAGTGCTGGTTGAAGGTGGATCGATCAGCTGGGTAGGTTTAGTGCTTATCCTGTCGGCTTCGGTTTTTTGGAGTATCAATGGGTTGATATTGAAATTGGCCAATACAACTTCTGTTTTTGCTTTTAACATTTGGTCGATGGTATTTGCACCCTTACCATTATTGTTGCTGGCATGGTTAACCCATGGCTCGCAGGTTATCACAGGACTGGTGGATGACTTTAATCTTCCGGCTCTATTTTCGGTACTTTTTCAGGCTTATCCAACAACTTTGTTGGGGTATTGGGTGTGGAATAAGTTAATTGTTAAATATTCATTGTCAACTGTTGCACCACTCACTTTGTTAGTTCCGATTTTCGGTTTATTAGGTGGATTTATCTTTTATGATGAGGCCATCGTTAGTGCTCAAATAGTAGCGGCAATTTTAATTATTTTTGGTTTGTTTGTCAGTCAAAAAAATAGCGATAATTGGTTGCGGTTTCAGAAAACTGAAAGGGTTAGCTAGTATGAATGGTGAGTAATGCACGGGCTATACCCGTGCTATGGTACATTCCTACTAGATGAAACCGGCTTATCAAACTAATTCAATATCGGGTTTGGTTTTATCAAATTCTTGCGTTTTAGTCCCTTTGTCCAACCGCATTACATTTTTATAAACCAGTCGCTGCAAACAAATATCTACTAACGTCGTGGAATTTGGCTTCAATATATTGTCTAATAACTTTTCTGATGCACTCACTTCACAAGGAAGATAATGGACAAATCCTTCATCCGGTCGAGGCAATATTTTGAAGCCTAATCTTTTTGCACCCTCAGTTGCTTCTCTTATGACCTTACCTTTTTTATTTACCACTTCTTTTGTGCCTTTCATTATGTCGTGATTAAAAAAATAGGTAATGGTTTCTGGATTGACTCGGTTTCTTTGTTTATCCGAGAAGAATCCCTCTGGTAATAAATTGGGATCGCTCTCAGGACCGGCGGTCAGAATTAAATCAAAGTCCTTCACTGGATGTCCTTCTTGATCGCGAACTCGAAAGATCACCATTGAATATTTATCGCGAATAAAATAAGTATCTGATCGTAGCAAATGATCAACGGTTTCTAATTTTTGTTTGATCTGGATCTGATCTGTTTGCTTGGCGAACTGTAAGACAAGTTTATTATATTCGGTTTTGCTACTCACCCCAATACAAGCCAGTATTGAATCAACCGTTTCTTGACTCTTTTTATCCTTGACAGTTTTTTTAACACTTTTCATGATCCCCATTTTATCGCCCGAATGGGATTTAGCAGTGATCACACGTAACGCTGTCGGTGGCGCTTCTTGCAAGCTTTTCAGTTTGAGTTTATCTGCATTCCAGTAAGATTCACCTTTTTTTCTATTTTCTCTTTTGCGTGGTGTCTGCTGTTCTAGCCGGATATGTCGGCCATGTAAATTCGCCGCGGCAACGCGCACTACACCATCGGATCCACCTTCACCGGTATAGGTATTTAGGTTATCATAAATGGCATGGTCGATACTTTGTCCAGTTAAAACAAAGGGAAAAACACCTTTAACACTAATGTGTTTTCCGTCTGTTTTAATCCAGTCGATATTTAATTGCCAAGCTCCATCGCTGCCTAGCTCTAACCAGTCCAAAACCCCTTGACCGGGTTCAACCCCGCCAAACCAGGATTTCATTCTGCTTAATCGCCCTTTACCCAATTGTGCCAAAGCAGAACCATAATTAGCCGGTGCGAGCATGATTAAATGACTCATCGGGCAATTGGGTTTGTTGATGTAATGTCGTTGCCACCAATCTCTAACGACTGGCCCACCAGTGGAATGAGTGATGCAAACAAAACGAATTTTATTTTTGATTAAAGTGGAAAGTTGATCTTTGATTGCTGAGTCAAATGCCAGTGAAATATCCGGTACTCGCACTTCATCATGAAAACTGATGTAACGCCCTAAAAAGATCTCTTTTACCAGTAGATCTATGCCAGCGGCACTGGCTTCGGTACGAAGTCTTTCAGGCAGCTCGCCATAAGTATTGGTGTCGGTGACACTCCAGCCATGTACAAATACTAAAACAATTTTCTTCTTAGCCATTGGAAATCTCCTTTTTCAGATTGAAATACTATTTTTTTTCATTTCGTTTTTTACGATCACTTCCATGGGCGAACATAGACTGCTTCATAATTTTTAACCCGCACTGGCTTAATTCCCAGGCTCTCAAAAAACATCAACTTTCCAGATGACGATGAGTCGTCAGTATGAATGTACCAGGCTTTTTTTCTTCGCTCAGGAAATTTATTAAAATACTTGGCTCGCTCGATCAATAACCATCTTAAAAAAACTTCGGTTTGTCCGAGTCCTAAACCAAATATGGCGATTGGTTTATTAAAAATGACTTGCAACCAGGTATCTGCTCCGTGCCACTTAATATCCTTCTTGCCGAAGAACAGGCTTTGATCTTTGCCTCGATAGAACCATTTTCTCGCTCGTTCGACCGAGCCCATATAATGAGTTAATCCGAGTCGGATACTGCGTTGGTAACGTTGCATACCGTTAATATGCCAGATGGCAAAATGATCAATGGCATTGGCGATTGGTTGTTTGGAATAACAGCTACCCCAGGGATAATAATCGGTAAACTTGCTGGTAGCGACGCGGTGTAATTTACAATCTCCAGCTTCACCCAAGGTGTTTTCAAAATTAGTGGTTAATACTGGCGATTGATTTTTAATCGTCCAGGCGATGAAATTTTTATGGTGTATTGAAGGTTGCCAACTTCCCATCAAATCACAAAACTCTTTGGCTAAACCAACAGAGCTTGGATTATCCGTTAAGCGTAACTGCAAAATGTCAAAAAACTCGGTGGCCGCTATTTCAGTCGGCATTGTGGTATGGTTGTCTGGAGAATATTTATTCCACAGCTCAATTAACAGCTCATCCCAGGAATTACCTGTATTTGCGCAATCAAAGCGATTGATGCCGTTGCCAACTACAAAAGCAATATCAGACTTATGCAGCTCTACGATGTCAGAAAATTTCATGTTTGCTATACCTTTCACTGTTAAGCGAAAAATGTAAACGACAATAAAATCGGGTTGATAGTGGGCTAGTCTGGTTAAACTTATAATTGCAGCAAAGTAACAACTGTTCCACACTACCATCAAATTTTAGTAAAGTAAATTGGCTCAGTTTAATATCTCAAATTGAAATAATGACATATACTAGTACCTCGACACAGATGGTGCGGAAAATTTTATGAGTAGTTGTAGCGTAAACTTAGAAAATGAAAGCTCAAATTTGTATGATAGTTCACGTCATGAACACCTTACTGATCTCCTATGGTGTGCCAATTCTGTACAAGCTGAAATTAGCACGATTATCGATGACATTGGCACATCGGTAAAAAGTGATGCCAGTTGGCCGACACATCCTCTTGATGGGGAAAGCTATTCGAATTCCGGTCCCAAATGGGCGATGTACGCCGGAGCCGCCGGTGCAATACTCGGTTTACAAATCCTTGCTCGTTTTGGCTATCAAACGAGTAACTTTAACGACCAGCTAGCACACATTTATTCGTCTTACTTAAGAAATCCTGATGTCCAGGTTGAGCCGGGTTTACAGCTAGGTAAAATTGGTATTCTTTTGCCTGCTATTTTGGCGCAGCCCGATGACCCAGAATTAGAGAAAATCCTGATACAAAGCATGCAGGAAACCATCGATTTACCCCTATATGAAATTACTTCGGGGCAGTCCGGGATGATGCATGCTGCTCTATATCTTTATCAAAAAACCGGCAAAAAATGTTGGAAGAAACTGTATATCCAAGGGGCTGATTCCTTAATGAAACATTGGAAGCAACATCCGGATTCCGGCCAATGGCTTTGGCAAAGCAAAGTATTTGGTCCTTCTCGTCACTACTACGGTGCTTGTCATGGAATAACGGGTAACGCCAATATATTGCTACGAGGCGTAGATTTACTTGACGAAGATATAACCGATCTAATTATCGAACGAACGGTCAGTACAATTAAAATTGCCGTTAAAAAAAATTTTGGTATGACTAACTGGGCGCTTTGTACTAAGCCCGATATTGATAAACTTTTAGTCCAGTGGTGTCACGGTGCAGCAGGCATTGTAACGGCGATGGCGGCGACACCAAAAAGCGATTGTTCGAACTCTACAGATCTTGATGACTTACTAAAAACGACCGGCGAGCTAGTGTGGAAAGCTGGACCACTCACCAAAGGTTCAAATATATGTCACGGTACTTCCGGTAATGGTTATGCCTTTTTATATTTATACAAACGCTGGAACGATACTGTATGGCTCGAACGAGCGAGAAAATTTGCGATGCACGCTATTGAACAATGTCAACGAGATCGGATACGTTTTGGACAAGGGCGTTATTCATTGTGGACCGGTGATGTTGGGCTTGCAATCTATTTACACCACTGTTTGAATCCGGAAGAATCCGCGATTCCTGGATTGGAATTGTTTTGGTGATTGGCGACTTAACCCTTTTTCAGAATCACAGCGTTTATTGATTAGGAACTCAAATACAAAAAGGATATTTTTTATGCGAATAATAATCAACTTAGCAGTCACATTCTCTGTCTTTCTATTTTCAACCATCTTATTCTCTCAAAACTACAACAGCCATAAATCAATGGTCTTAAATACCTTACCGATGCAATATGAACTGGCCTTAAAAGTCATTCCGGCAGTACGGACTTTTATTTCGCCAAGCGGCCATATTGCACATGTAAAGGGATCTAACCAAATTGTGGTAGTCGCTAAACCCGAGACTTTTAGAGTTTTAAAGGCGGTTTTTTCATCGTTAACATTGGATAATTTCGATCAGTCGGGATTAAGGTACCAACTCGGAAAACAATTAAAGCATGACCATGCAGCTTCTTTAACCAGAAAAGTGATTGATATTAACAATATTGAAGCAAAGGTCTTAATTCCTGCACTGCGCACCTTAGTAAGTAAAGAAGGGCGTCTGTCGGTATTAGATAATGGTCATCAAGTTGAGATTGTGGACTATGCGATATACGTTGAAGACATTGCCAAACTTATTTCGAAACTTGATGTGGAGCAACTATCTGAAACCTAGAGGTTTGCCGCTATAAATATGAACTACATAACAACAGAGGATGAAATGAGGAGCGTGATAGGCACTCCTCATCGATCCGTTTATAGGAAGAAAATAAAATATCTGGAAGAGCATAGTAAGCGATTTCTAAAAGCCAGCTGTTTTATCGCGATCACAGCGAAAAATATTGCCACCGGTATTCATTTGGTGGCAACTCAACAAAGTAATTTGGAGATTGTAGATGATATAACTTTCATTATGACGGCAAATATCATCATTGATAATGCGACTTTTAACAAGGATGAACCGTGCGGTTTATATGTTTTAATCGCTGGATTTGAAGAGTCGTTACGAATTAATGGAAAGATGTCGGTAATCCGTGCAAAGACTGGTTCCCTGGTAATTAAAGTGAAAATAACAGAGCTTTACTTTCATTGTGCAAAGTCCATAAAGCGCTCTATATTTTGGATCCCAAAAGATTATTCTGCCTTGACAGATAAGCTATTGGAAAAATCTAAACTATCTAATACTAACGTCATGGCTTTTATTAAAAATGTTCCGTTTTTACTCTTGGCTACTCAAAACCGAAAAGGGGAAGTCGATCTTTCACCACGAGGAGATCCTGCGGGGTTTGTAAAAGTTCTGGATGAAAATAGAGTTTTGATTCCGGAGCGTCCTGGAAACAAAATTGCTGATAGTCTCACTAATATTATTTCTAATCCAAAGATCGCTCTTATCTTGTTTATTCCTGGTTCAGTAGAATCTCTAATATTGAAAGGGAATGCTCGTTTGACCACATCTCAAACAATATTAGAGGCTTTAGAAGTGAAAAATAAAATTCCAAAGATCGGGATCGAATTGACTGTTACCGAAGTTTATTTTGGAATTAATCCAGTATTGGAAAATATTAATCTATGGGATAAGACGGGTTTTGTTGTCCGATCGACATTTCCTTCTCTAGGCAGGATAGTCAGTGACCAGATACAGACTGCCAGAAAAACCCCTGGTGAAGGCAGAATTTTTGGCCGTGTTGTGCGAAAAATGATGACTATGCTAAGTGATGTCGCCATCAAATATGATTACAGGAAAAATTTATATTAGTGTGAGAAGGAACTAATGATTGGTTGCATCCTGATGCTAATGGTCTAAGAAAAAATCCAAGAGTGCTTTGCCAACTTCTGCCTTTGTTACAACAAAACGTACGAATTCCAGAAAATCGTATTGAAATATTCCCTTTGGAATTCAAAGATCCTTGGACCTGAATGGCTGTTCCTAATTAGTGTGCATTTAGAAAAAGCCCTCTCCCAGAGGGAGAGGGGGTGTCCCTTCCCCTTGGATGGGAGGGCTAGGGATTCCTACATGGAGGTAGGCCAGTAGGGCAATGCAGAAGCAATTGCCGAGAGGTCGAAAGCTTAAAGGCCTCACTATCTTGTACAATTGATAACTGTTCACCAGTTAGGAACACTTATTTAGAAGGATAGATTTTTGTGAAGCTTGGTCATTTCCTAGAGATACAGCTACCTTTTGAGAGCATCAGTTACAGTTTAGCCTTGAACAAGCAAATGTCTTATGTTTTCGGCGGGTAAGCCAGAAGGTATTTCCTCTCGCTATCCGAAATAGCGCAAAATTACCATTCTTTCGCTTGAGCAGAATTGATATACTCCGTTAACCGCCTCAATCAACAAAATAAAAACATGCTGAAAAGTCTATTTAAACCAAAGTGGCAACATCAAGATGTACAGGTCAGACAACAGGCATTGGATATCCTTGACCCCAATAATGATGCCGAAATCATTCGGAAAATGGCGATTAATGACCCATCGAGCGAACTGCGTGAACAGGCGCTGGCAAAAATCAACGATACTGCAACTTTACAGACGTTTCTGGATGACGCGTCAACTGCCGAAGAATGGTGTCGATTTGCGGTTAGAATAAACCAATTATCCATACAAACAGAAAAGTTAGTAAAGGCGTTTAACCAAGCGAAGGCAGCCTGGGATAAACAGTCGATTAGTCGCGCAGTCGCGTCGTGCAAAGATACCTCTCTGGCTGAAGGATTAATGGTCGCTAGCGAAGATCCAGATGCAATCTACAATATTGTCACTCAGGCCAAATCAATTGATTTTCGTTTAAAGGTTCTGGCAGAAATCGAAGACCACGAGTTATTACATCGTTTATCAAAAAAAGCCAGCAACAAACGGGTACTGCAAGCCGTTCGATTGAAACTGAAAAGCGCCAAAGAGCAACAACGAAAAATCAGTGAAACTCTTGAAAAGGCAGAAAGCTTACTGCAAAGCATTAATAAGTTCAGCAAACAAACCTGGTTTGATGCTCAGTACGAAGCCAAGGTTAATTCGTTGTTGAAACACTGGCAGGAACTAGACCAGTTATTATTACAAAATTCATCTTCGGAAAAATCGGACGAAATACAGAATTATGAAAAAGAATTTACAATCGCGCTCGCTATCTGCCAAGATATTATTAGCGGTTATCAACAAGAGCTGGAACAAGCTGCATTGGAGAAAGATGCCCAAAGTAAGCAAGCTGGATTATGCACACAGACCGAAAAGTTAATCGAAGAAATAAATGACCCTTCAACACAATCGATATCATCATTTCAATCAGTTCAAAACGCGTGGAATATTCTTAACGAGAACTGGCTACAAACCATTGAAATTATTCAGCCAGACTCTAACATCAATAAAAAATATCAAAACTTAAAATATAAATTAGAAGCTTGTTTCAATCGTTGGGAGAAACTGATTGAACTTCAAACTGAGATTGAGGAGAACTTCAATCATCAACCAGATTCTGATTATGAAAGTTTAGCTAAATGGTTAGGCAACTGGCAGAAACTTAAAGATAAATTACAGTGGCCGGAAAACACGGCTTGTCCCGAGATGCTCGATAATTGTTTGGCAGAAGCATCTATAATTCAAGCTAAATACGACAGGCTTTTGGCATCACAAAAGAAAAAAGCCAGAGTACTCAACCAAAAACTAAGTTTGCTAGAAAAGCATTGTCAGCAACGGAATTTGATAGCAGCGAATAAATTGGAACATTATTTGGAAATCAGGTCGAAAGAATTAGTCGATGATTTTTACTCCAGCTTTATAAAAAAACGTGAGCGTCTTCAAGAAAAATTGGACGAGCTAAGAGATTGGCATACTTTTGCTACTAGTCCTAAAAAACAGAATTTATGCGAAGCAATGGAAAATTTAATAGGTGAGCCTTTGCAACCTCTGGACAAAGCTCGAAAAGTTAGAGAGCTACAAAACCAATGGCGCGAATTAAACGCATCAGACGCCAGCGCTGATGATGAGCTTTGGGAGCGATTTAAGCAAACGAGTGATACGGCCTATGAACCATGTCTGGTTTATTACGCTGAAAAAGATAAAGTAAAGGCGGAAAATCTTAAACAAAAACTTAGGATCTGCGCTTCGATTGAACAACTAATAGTTGAGTCCGGTTGGAATGAGTCTGACACTACCAAAGAACTAACAAGTGGGCAACCACAAGAGGTTTCTAAGGAAAATAGCCAAGAAAACGATGATCTTAAAAAGAAAGTAGATATCAATTGGAAGGGAATTGAGGCATTCCTGCAAAAGACTAATTCACAATGGAAACAGTACCAGCCAATTCCAGAAAATGAATATCAGTCGGTTCAAAAGCACTTTAATCAAATTTTGAAGGTCATAAACGATAAGCTCAAAGAAGAAAAACAGAGTAACTTAAATGCGCGATGTGAATTGGTTGAAAAAGCTATAAAATTACTTGAATTGGATGATATTAGCCAATCGATCAAAGGTGCGATGCACTTACAAAAATTATGGAAGGATTTAGGCTTAACCTTTTTTAAAGCGGACCGAAAGCAGTGGAAATTATTCCGAAGTGCACTAGATAAGGTGTTTGAAAAAAGAGATTCACTAAATCAATCGCATAAAAAGGAACTCCTTGAAAACCAACAAAAATTAGCCAGAATTAGTCAACAGATTCTCCAGCTGTGTGAATTGGAAGACCGCCAACTCAAAACCAGTTATGAACAGTTTGAAACGATTAAGCAAAGTTGGCGACCGGAAACTGAATTACCAAGAGCCAATCAAAAACAAATTTTAGCGGCTTTCGAAAAAGCTTGCCAGAAATATCAAGAACATTTTTCAGGCCTAAAAGGCAGGCAAAAAAAATCAGACATTGAGGCCCTTTTAATAGGCGTAGAACTTTTATTTCGCGCTGAAGAAAAATTAATGGATTCTGATTTGGCTGAAATCAATCAAGACGACTTAGAGCAGTTGAAAGGTAAACTTTCTGAACTATCCTGGAATGAACAAGCCATAAATAGTCTGGACTCTCGATTGCAATTGTTGCTTGCTCCGAAAAAAGACCAAGCGGGTTTAAGTCAACTATTAGAATTAGCTCTCAATGCTGAAATAATGCTAGGTATTGATTCGCCGAGTGATTTTAAGCAACAAAGAATGAATATCCAACTTGAACAATTGCAACAAGGCCTAGGCCAGTCTCACTCGAAAGTTGATAAACGAGAGGAAGTGTTGAAAATGTTTAGCTGCTGGGCAACGATTGGTTTTATCGATAAACATGATCGAATAGCATTGGAAACAAGGCGCGCAAAAATATTTGCAGCAGTTGATTTGTAAAATAATCAATATGAAAAGAGTTGGAATCTAATAATGATAATAACCATCAGTACTCTTAATATTGGATTTTCGATAGTTGTAGCGTTATTACTTTTTATTTGTTATTCCTTTTTTCTTAAAAGCTCTAATAAATCATACATTACTATCGCATCTTGTGGTTTGTTTTTGACTGGATTGACGGCATTACAATTTCAACATCTAGATTTTGTGTTGCAAGGCGCTGACCCTCTCAATACTCAGTATTATCGATTTCTGTTATTTTTTGTCCCTCCGATGTTCTATTTTTTTAGTCGATTTATCCTATTCCCTGAATACAAAATTACCCCGCTCAGTTTTGTGCATCTGTTACCGATATTAACCGTTTTTCTTGTTGAGCGAGATATTGCCGTACCAGCGGCCTTTATGATCGGAACGGGATATTGTCTCTGGCTGGCTCATATTATTTATGGATTGAAACAACATCGCAAACGCTTCGAAGTAGAGTTCTTTTTTATTGCCTTTTTCTCGTTGCTGGCAATTGTGGTTTTAATCTTCGGCTTTTCGGTATCCTTTATAGACAATGCTTATTTTTACTATTTTTATGCGAATGGAATTACGCTCGCTTTTATATTGGTCGCTGGCGCGCTGATCATCTACCCAGATCTATTAGTTGAACTAACTGAAGCAGTTAAACTAAGTTATGCGACCTCAACGCTGGCCAATATTGATATAAAACAACAGCTGGAGAAGCTAGAAAAGTTAATGCATGACTCAAAGATGTATCAGAACGAAGAATTGAGTTTGTCGTTGATGGCTGAGGCCATGGAGTTAAGCAGTCATCAATTATCTGAATTGATCAATACTCAATATGGCTATGGATTTTCTAAGTACATTCGTGAAATACGGGTTAGTCAAGCCAAGCTATTGCTCAAAAATGAGCCTAACTCGTCGGTACTTTCGATTAGTTTGGAAACTGGCTTTAGATCTCAGTCGAATTTTTATGCGGCATTTAAAGATATTACAGGTTTGTCGCCTGGGAGCTACCGGAAAAAGTACAAAAGCTAAAAAGTCCGACTATTCCAATTCCTGAATTATCATTTTGGAACCCTCTAACATATTGTTTTTACTATCAAAAAAAATTATCTATTCACTTATTATCATTCAGGAATTTTTTCTTG
>CAZOBX010000100.1:0-8730 GCA_964578045.1 uncultured Kangiella sp.
CCTTCAGATCTTAAACGCCCAATTACCCGCTAATCAGTCACTCAAGCAGGACAAAATAGCAAAAGCGTTTGGCATCAGTAAAATACCAGTACGAGAAGCGCTTAGACTACTAGAAGCCGATGGTTTGATAGAATTTATTCCGCGTCGGGGGGCATTTATCGTCGAGCTAAACGAATCCGATATTCTCGAAAATCTGGACATTCGGATTGCGCTGGAAAGTCGAGCAATAGAACTGGCCATCCCGAATATGACCGATCAAGATTTAAAGCTCGCGGAAGAAATACTTGTCGAATATCAAAAAGTGAATGACGTGGAAACCTGGAGTGAACTAAATCGCCAATTTCATCACTGCATCTATGCACCTTGTGGCTTAATGAAACTTTTATCGATGATTCAGAATATCAAGGACCGAACAAATTCCTTTATTCGATTGAAAATCTCACAAGTATCGGGATTAGAAAGGCCTCACTTAGAACATCTCGAAATCCTACAGGCCTGCAGGGAGAATGACCCAAAGTTAGGTGCTAGCTTGGTTCGACAGCATATTGAATGTACCAAAAGAGAAGTTATTGCCTATTATAGGCGTAGGAAATTATCTGCCCTCAAACAATCTGTTAATGTTTGATAATTGAGTAGTTAACCTCAATTCTTACAATCAGTCTTCAACAATAATGGTGATATTGCCGTTTAAAGGTAAGCCATTGACGGCCACACTGACATCATCGCTTTTTCGAGTTAGTTCGAACTCGGTTAAGCTAACACTGAAACTGTTACTACCCGTCGGTGGAGGTGGGGGCGGAGTCGTAGCAGGATCACCACCGCCACCACCGCCACCACATGCGACCAGAAATATAAATATGAAGGTGCACAATAAACTGTTTGTGATTTTTAATATTCGTAACATTCTTTATACCTTAGTGTGATGCATAGTCTGTTAAATTAAATGACTCACTAGTGTTAAAAATCATAGGCAACAATAAACAATCGCTCGCCAGTGCCCATAGTATAAGGCTCGGGAAGGACCAAATTAAATAAACCCGTGGCATCAAGTGATCCCTCACCTATAACAATATCATCGTCATCGATAAGACCATCTTGATTGATGTCTTCGTACACCCTGACCAGCTGTACTGCTGCCGAACCGTCGCCCTGCTGGTTAGTTTGTAACGATAGCGACGATAATTCCGTCTCGTAATCCTGATTTAATTCAAATCGTAGCAGCACGATATTCTGAGAGCCATTATCAACCATTATTTCGACCGGCGCTTGATTTTCCTCGGAAGACTCAATCGTGATGGGCGGCGGTACAGCTGGCGGCGTCAACTGGTCAACCACTAGCAAATTGCTATTATTGTCATAGACGTAATCAATCGATGAACCATCGTTATAATTAACTTTGATAAGTCTCCCGGAATCGTCATAGAGATAACTCGTAGCATCAACGGGTGTTATAGACATATACCCTGAGATTAGCGCTAGTCCTGACAGGTAAATTAATTTATCTAACGATTTCATTGCAATGCGCCTTTAAAGGTTAGTATGCTAAAGGTGACTGAGTATTTTAGTAGTCGCTTTGGTTTCATCAGGTGAGCACTATACAGGGTGACAGTTCATCACTGGCGCTGAATTTTATCGGTGCCTCACGCGCTGATAACGGCAAAAGCAATTCTACTTGGTCGTCACCTATGAGACTGGGATCCGGATCAGAGAGCGACCCCTGACCAAAAATGCCAGCAAAGAGTTCAATAAAATGGAAACGCCCAAGCAATTTTAGCCCTTCTTTTGTACTGGATTCAACTTTTCTTTGTACTCCACGACAGTCCCTTTCTTTAGCTTTAAACAATTGGCTAACAGAGTCAAAAGAGTTTTTGCGGGCAATTTCAATATTTCTTTGGTCTTCAAGCACTTGTAAATACAATTTATTCCCGATACTTAGCGCTTCCCTGAAATCATCGGGATCATATGTACTGAAAAAAAGGTTAGTTTCCAGGTCACGCTGGATATCCCGTATTTTGCGCTGTTGTGTAAAAAACTCTTTACGGCTTTTTTGCAGGCTCTTGTCTGCAGTATTGATATTATCTAAAGCTATTTTCCTGTCACGAGCCGCTTTGATAAGCGCGCTTTCGGTACCCAAAGGATCAACAAACTGCATCGGGTTACTTAGTGCGTACTGGAAGGGGTTTACTTCTAACGGATGGATCGATTCAACCGGATCACGGGAAATAAATCGCCTGCTGGTCGCATCATAATAACGCGCTCTTAAATAATAAAGACCGCTGTTTTCTTCCTGTAGCACACCAAATTGCCCTTGCCAGGTAAAAGCATTATCGACACTGGTAGTGCTGGTCAATAACTGGCCGAAGGGGGTGTAAGTATAACTGGCGATAATAACCGCGTTTTCACTGGTCAAAAACACCGTATTACCCATTTCGTCATAGTGATAATCACGACGACTGTTATCGGCCGCTTCAATCGAGTAAATAAGCTGGCCTGCCGGTGTATGGATGTAATAACGAATATCAGCGCCTTGTTCTTTTTCCACCGAGATTGAAGGCAAACCGAGGGCATAATTCCAGACATATTGCTGAATAACACCGTTTTGGGTACGAGAAAGCCGGTTATCTAACGCATCGTAGTCAAAGGTCACAATATCAGAGCCCTGGGTATAACCAGTCAGTCTTGAGGCTAAATCCCAATCGTAAGTCCGAGTGGCATCGCTGGTGAGTCGTCCTAAACTATCGTATGTAAATGTATCAACCTGGGAAGCCGGGTCAAAAGCGAACTGGCTCGTATTACTTTGCACCACTTTAGGTTGTTCCGGCAGGTTTTGGACGGCATTGGTAATTTGGCCTTTGCCATCTCGCGTTAATGTAATACTTGAAAGATTGGCTTCTGTTATGCTGATTAAGTTGCCATCCTCGTTATAGCCATAACTGGTATCCACACCATTGGGGCGTACCACTGAAACTAACTGACCGGCCGCGTCGTAACCGAAGCTGGTAACCCCTCCCATCCAGTCTGTCACTGTCATCAGGCGATCAGCGGCATCGTAACCGTAGGTAACTGTTTTACCCTGAGCTAACACTACACTGCTAATTTGCCCTTGAGGATCTCGTACGACAGAAATACCATTACTACTGGAGAGACGCTGGTTTGCATCATAAGAAAAGGTAATGCCATTAGCGTCAATCAAACTATTATTAGCATCATAGTTATAAGTAAGTGCGGTGCTGTCAGTATAACTCGCCTGAGTCAGGTTGCCTGCCAAATCATAGTCCAGCGTCATTGTGCCGAGGGCGGCAGGAAAGTTAATCGTCGTCGGCCGGTTGCGGTTGTCATAATTAATCGTACGACTATTTCCCAGTGGATCTTGGCTGGCGGTCTGGCGGCCCTGATTGTCAAAACTGGTGAGCCAACTACTGCCATTGGGATCGGTGAGGTCAGTGATCTGTCCCAAAGCGTTGCGTGCATAGCTGGTGGCGATCGCATTACCTGGCAAAGTGACACCGGATAACAGACCACTGAGATCCCGGCTGAAAGTCGTGGTATGGTCTAGCTGATCGGTGGACTCGGACACCCACCCCATCTGATCGTAGAGGATATTCAAGCTATTGCCTGACGGGCTGGTTATTTGGGTGATCCTCCCCATATTATTAGAGTCAAACAGGGTTGTATTGCCGAGTGGATCGGTGGTGGATGATATAATACCTTCAGCATCGTATGTGGTAGTGTTGCTGTTACCGAGAGGATCGGTAATAGAGGATAAACGCCCGAGTAGGTTATAAGCAAAATTGCTGAGATGGCCGTTGCGATTAGTATAGCTTTTGACCCGACCAAATTCGTCATAATCCAGGCTATGAGAGTTACCGAGAGGATCGGTTACTGTCGACAAACGATCATTGCCATCATAGCTAAAGTCAGTGGTATCGCCCAGTGGATTAGTATTTGTCAACTGGTTGCCGTTTGCGTCAAAAGTGAATGTGGCCGTGGAACCGTTTTCGTCGGTAAAAGTCAACGGACGATTAGCGGCATCGAAAGTAAATAATGTGGTGCTCAAATCCGGGTTGGTAATCAGACTCAGTCGTTTTAGCCCATCATAATCAAACAGGGTGGTATTGCCGGACGGATCCACACGACTGGCCTGGGTAGCGTCCGTGTTAAAGGTATTGGTTGTCACGCCGCCTGCCACGTTAACAGAGGTTAGTCGTTGACCAAAATTGTTATAAGTGTAGCTTTCAGTGTTGCCTATGGGATCGCTATGAGATTCCAAGTTACCGGCGGCGTCAAATACAAAACTTTCACCGCCTGCATTGGGATAGGTGATACCCGTCAGATCATTCCAGCTAATTTGGTCGAGCATACGGAGGCTGTAGTCGAAGCTTGTTGTAGAACTGTCGGCGCTGGTGATCGACGACAAATTACTACTCGCCACATCATAACTATAACTCGTGGTATCGCCCAATCTGTCCTCAATGAGATCACGCCGTCCAGCCGTGTCATAGCCCAGACTAAAACTCTGACCCATTTCATCGGTAAGGGTTATCAGCTCGCCGTCATCAGTATGTGTCTGCACACGAGTATCACCAAGTGGATCAGTAACGATGGTGTCAGGGGTGTTATATACAAGAGAGTAGAGATTACCTTGTGAGTCTGTTTGAGTAGCCACACGACCACTGGCAAACTGTTCAGTGGTATCAAAATAAGTCTGGGCAAACGGGATGTTGCCTTGCGGGCGGGTCGTGCTAAGCAGCAGAGCCTGATCAGCGACGCTACTGGTATCTTCATAAGTGTAAAGGGTTTCGCCGCCCAATACATCGATAACACGGGTGAGGTATTCACTATCGGTGGGGTCGGTATAAGCCAAGTTCACCGAGCGCGTGCCGTCACTGACAATCACGATCTTGGGGATCAGGTCCGTATTGTAGGTAAATGTCAGGGTACGCCCTAAGTTATCGGTAACTGTTTGCAATTGCGCTGACACTGAGTCATAAGTCAGGGAGTGCAGGTTGCCTTTACCGTCTTCAATCTTGATCAGTTTGCCGGCTAACTGATTACTGCTGGAAAAGTCGAAAGTAAAAACAAGATTTTGGTCCGGATCATAAAGCTGCGCATCGCCGGCGGCTGGGGCGATCAGCTGGTATTGGCTATCTAAGCTGTTGGTTTGAATCCAATCGCCACTGCCACTTTCCTGCAAAAATTCAACCACTCTTCCTTTATTGGTGACGTAGGTCATGGTATTGCCCGAGCGATACAAACGGGTATCAAAGTTATGCAGCCAATTACTGCCAAGATCACCAACAATAAAACTAATTCTCAGTTTGGAGGCATAATAACGTTGAAAGCGCAGTGGCATCGGACCGCCCAGATCGATATCGGTCACCACCTCACTAAAAAGCTCGCCATTAAAGGTATTCACTGGATCATTTATTTCTCCGCTCGAAGCAAAGGATGCGGCGCTACCTTCTCCATCCTGAGGACCGGGTGGCGGCGAAATAACATCGCCTGTCGAAATAAGCGCGCGACTACCATCCTCGAAGGTTGCCAGAAAAACCAGTCGGTTGTTTCGAAACGAACCGCTGAAGGCGCTAACAAAAGGTTCGGTTACCAATTCTATGTCTGACAAGGTGCGGAATTCGCTTGTCCCTGTTTCTATGCTATCCCCGACTATGGCGATCCGCTGCAGTGTGCCATTAAAATCCTCGGCGTACAGCGCTTCCTTGATCTGGTCATCAATCGCCACGCTGACAGAAAGCGCTAAATTTCCCATTTCATCAAGGGTGATAAAGGACCCAGTGAACACTTCGAGTACCCCTCCACCCGGCATGGCACTGCCAGGACGTAAAGCGTTGTTAGCTTCACGCTGCTGGTACAACAGTTGTATTTCACCCCCGTCAGCCGGCGCTCGCCACAGGCCCGCTACTTCGTCAGAAGTATTGTTCAAATCATGTCCCACAGCAATAAAATAAATATCACCGTTGGGAGCGAGTCTGAGCCCAAGGAATTGATTAAAATTCCTTGAGAAGCTGGTGCTGGCCCACTCTGATGTATTAAATACCGGATCAGCATTATCCACCCGCTCGGAGACCACCAAGGTTACACTCGCATCCTGGTTGATGCGCCATACACCATAACGAGGGAATGACTCCGCGCTATTTATCCATTGGCCTGCGAGCAGGCCGTAACCCGCATCATTAAATAAAGCTCTGCCGGTTGTGCCGCCGGCGGAAGTATTAAAAGTTAACGAATTAAACTCAGCATCACCACCAATCCCTGGTACCGATCCGCTGGTGTCCGTTTGTGCCAGTAAGCTGTAAGGCCCGTTGGCGTCAGGTGAACTCAAATAGAGTGCGTCGGAGCCGTCAGACAGCGCGGCAACAAATAATATTTCACCTTCGTCGTTCTGACTGAAATAACCGCCGATGTCAACCCCGTCAACCGCCACATAACCGGCATAAATTTGAGTTATGGTGACGCTCGGTATAGAAGGCGCAGCATTACCAATAAGCGGATCTGTAAAATTGCTTAAACCGTCAACCTGGCCAAAGGCAGCGGTACCAAATAACGAGCCGATCTGGTAGAGACCGCTTTCGGTGACAAGCGGTAAATCGGTATTGGAAAACGGGCAAATATCCAATACAGTACCGTCGCAACTGTACTCCCAATCCGATATTAACGGTGCGAGATCCGCGTTTTCACTTCCAACGAGCCACGCGGACGAAGCAAATCCGCCTGCACCAAGCCCGTCGTCCCGGCTAAGCTGAAGCAAGATCTCACCACCCGCGCTCACATAGAAACCGCTATTGCTAAGGTAAACCTGACATGTTTGCTCACCTGTATCACAAAGGGGGGCTGGCGGAAAAGCGGGCAAGACCTGTTCGTCAATAACGATAGCCTCCAACTGTCCTCGCTTGCTACCCGCCAGAATACTGTCAAGCCCAAATTGTCCTGCATCTGGAATATCGGCTAAAAAATAAATCTTGCCGCTGCTGTCGATGAGCGGCGGCCTGTCGGTTAATTGAATTGTGCCAGTAGCGTTGGGAACAAGATCGCCATCAACGACGATAACATTGAGGCCGTCTGCATAAATCGTTTGAATAATAAACAAGTTGAGAGCAAAACAAAGGTACAAGCACTTTGTGTGAAATCGAAGAAAAACCGGAGCTGTCATCTTGCTACCCTCAGTAAGCCAAGTCTCGATAGAGGCGGAAAATTCGCTACTCTTACTGCATATAAGTTCGAAATATTGATACTCTGTATATAGAGGTTAGGCCTGTCACCTCACTGGCTCTGAGTTCTTGGCAAAATAGTTTAAATCACTTCACAGAGCGCTAAATCAAAAAGTTTTCATTTGACAGGCTAACATTTGAACGAAAAATTATCTTCCTACAAATGTAGGAAGATAGTAAAAAATTTCCTTAGCTGACCTCAGGTTTGGATAAGAAACGTCAGCACACCTTTGATTACAATAAGTTACCAATTAATAACGATTGTATGAGGTGGCAGCTCGAGGAAAAACTGGAAAATTCGTATGTTAATGTATGTCAAAGCTCAGGACTCATATTACTTGCCGATCCCATTTCCGAAATTGGAATTCTTCTCTTATCTTTTGCAATCTACATTTTCGGGAAGTTTGTTTGAACCTAAATTAATTAGTTGAGCGCGAAAAAATACGTCAACCATCGGTGTATATGGGAAAGTTTCGGCGCTTTTACTAATCGACTAAAATGGGCGATGATATTGTGCTAACAAACGTATCAATTCGGTTTGCCGTTTCACACCCAATTTGCTCATTAAAGAATAAAGCTGGCTTCGTACAGTGGTTATTGCAACCCCTCGTGTCGTGGCAACATCCGCTAATGTAAGACCGTTATCTAAAGCGATCGCCAGATCAAATTCCTGACCAGACAGATGATAACTCTGTTTTAAAAGATCGCCATTTAACTGCGCAAATTTGGCGGGATCACGTATAAACAGAAGTGCAACAGTTTGCTTTCCATCAATCACCGCTGCAGGGCTATTCACTACGTCGGACAAGGATGCTAAATAAGGACGTTTTTTATTGGGTCGTTTTATTATGAAATCGTGAACTTGTCCTTCGAATTCTCCCCATCTCCGTTTTTGTATATTTTTCAGAGCGCGAGTAAAACAGGCTGTCGCTTGCCTATCAGAGAAAATCAATCTATTTTTAAGACATGCTATGCCATCACTCAGGGAAAAAATTTCTAGTGCGAGATAATTGCTATAAACAACTTTTCCTAAAGTATTAATCCCAATAACAGCTTCACCCAGGGAGTTTAAATGTTCAAAAAGTGCCTGGCTCTGAATTTTACAATCTTGCAAACGAAATTTCAGATTAAGTGCTCGCCGCATATGAGGTAGTAGTCGTTTGACTAACTCAATTTCAGACTTTTCAACATGCCCTTGTTGTGCTGAACGCTGTGCGGCAAACACAGCAATATGGCTGGATGAATTTAGTACATGCCCGGCGACAAAATAAGACATTCCGCGTGGTTTGCAAAAATCGTTATAAAACTCATCCGTAGCCATCGCTGCTTTACTAAGAATTTGATAGTCATAGGAAACGCTGCCCGCAGGAATAGTTGGAGCACTTTTGACTCGCGGAGATATTCCGCCGTAATACTTAAGATATTTGTCGGTTGTATCTGGGTCCAGGTCGCCTCCCAACTTTAAGAAAACGGGCCGTTTATGGCGTTTATCGATAATTTCAAA
>CAZOBX010000100.1:8740-18400 GCA_964578045.1 uncultured Kangiella sp.
CAAAGCCATCGCATAGATTTTATCGATTGTGCTGAGAAACTTTTTTTCAAGACTCATGAAATAAATTATCTTCCTTCTTAGACAGTGGTTTTGTTTAGAACCCTCTTTGATGGGGGTCGTAGGTTTAACTCGACAACTTTACATTTCAACCTTACACTAAATATAACCAGATACTTCCTTTCCAACATCTCCTGTCAAAATTCTAAATCGATATTTCGGTAGCCAAACAATATAGTACTCACAGTGCCACAAAAGGAGCGATAATTTCTTAAATCTACTCAGGATTTTTTCCTTAAACAGTTATGGGATAACCAATTAAGTTAGCTCCGTGAGTAGACCCTACAGCCAGGGCCTTTGCGACGATGAGCACAGCTAAGAACATGGTTTTATAACTTTAATAAATTACCTAAATAACCTCAACTCCGGATAAGAGTAGCCATCCAGCATCAGTATTTTGGCGACTCGACCCGTTAAGTTTGTTTTCAATAGCCGGCTATCAACGCACAAACTTGCCTTGATAGTCGCCAAAATACTGATACTGGCAAATGAGCCTTTATTTAGTCTGATGCTTTAAGGGATTACTGGCTACTCTTATCCGGAGTTGAGGTTAAATAGAACAGGATAACATACTTGGGTAATAATGTGGTCAAAATATAACCACTAGCCAAATCCCTATTTAGAGATCTCTAACTCACCCGACTGCAGTGGCATCCTAAATAAACACAATAGCTCGTCGATTATAGCCACCTGAATAATATGCATCCGCAATCGCTTTATTTTCATCTCTATTCCTAAAATAAGTCGATAACGAGTAAATTTTCCGTCGTTGTTTGTTGGCACTTTCTGATAAATCTTTTTGTTTGTCCTTCAGCAATTTACTTATTGCCTGGGTAACTGGCAATTGAAGACCCCATACATTCTAGTAATCGAAGGAATGTAAGTTAATTAAGTAAACAAAAGAATTATTCAAAAAAACGTCGAGCTTTCACTCGACGCTTTACATTCTAAATCAACAATTAATGTTCTTCTTGTCCATCAACAAGGTAAACATGAGTCACAGTGATTGAATGATCGGTATTTGTTCTTATCCAGACTTCATGAGTACGTTCTGCAACAATACGATGGCCGTTGTTAAAACTGCTGCCATTTCCTCTGTTACATCCTCTGCCGCGACAAGGACGTCCGCCACCGTTGTTACCACCGGTATCTAAATGCTCATAGATATCTTCTAGTAGTTCATAATCGTGGGCGTTAGGCCATTGGCTATTTGGATCATCTGAGTAATCCATACAAGTTTCCTGACTAGAACCGTTTTCACTAGTGTGGCCAAGACCAAACAAGTGACCGACTTCTTGACACATCACATGATTTCTATCTTCTTGACTCATTGAATAGCTATCATTAACTTGTGCACTGCCTTGGGTGATATGGTCACCACTGATGTTAATTGTGGCCAAACCTAACCAGCCATTGACGCCATAGGAATCATTGCAGATCCGGATCTTTCCAGAAACCATCGAACAACTACTGCGGGTACTGCTACTGTCATCGTTTGAATCTACAACCAAATCTATCACTGAGGATACATTCCAGGCGGCCAAAGTATTATCAAACTCGTCTTGCCAGTCGCCGGTAACACTGTCGATGATCGGAAGGGTGATAGGATTCGAATCACGTTCCCAGTGATAATTAGCCCAGGTATGACTTGCAATAACAGGTAGAGATAACATCACAGTAGCTGCCGCGGCTGCTACTAAAGTATTTTTTGTAAGTATTTTCATTGGTAACTCCTTTGAAGATGGTAATTTATTTATATGATCTGTAAAACAGAACGATATCTTCCTACAACCAACTTCAAGAAGATGACTAAACTTTACCAATGATGCAATAAACGGAATAGTAGAGAAGCGTCAATTTTTCGTACATAAACGACAAAGAGTTTTTCTGTTCGGGTTTAATCTCAATTGGAAGCCATTTTCTGATCAAAATGCCTGATATGACTGTTTATCTCAACAACCAATAATCGCAAAATTTATCACTAATACATGAGGCGTTTTTTAAAATCTACTATTATTAAATCCTGACAAAACGCGAATGGATTAGGGTGTTTTTCCAGTTAGCACTAAGCTATTGGAGATACAAAATGGAGACCAAAAATATACGTATTGTGATTTGTCGTGATGGTAACTGGTGCATATTCACACCAACATTGTGATTTTTAGGTGTGTATTAATTTGAAAAAAAATTGGTTAAAAAAACAATAACAACAATTTACTTGGTTTTATGAAACAAAAAGTATAGGGAACATGTATAACTGCTTGACCGGAGATTTCTAATGGGTGACCCCATACATTCTTATTGGCTAATTACACCGATTACAAGCATTCGCTCTTCCGGTGCTAAGCAGCGATCATCCTGACAAGCCTGTAATTCTAATTTAAATTTGAGCGGCTGGGTGATGTCGCCCAATAGTTGCCCTTTGATTAGCTCCCCCTTAATCACCACGGTTCCTGAAAACAGCAACAGATCTTGCTCAAAAAATGAGACCGAATGGCTATAAGCCGGGGGGTAACTGACCTTTATTCTAGATTGGTTGCTATCGTCTCCATACAACACCAGATTGGTTGGAAACAGATCTTTTTGAGGGATTTTGTCAGCGTTAATATGCCATCCTTTATCTATCGTCAAAGTCACTGCAAAATGTTGTGATGAGTGATCCAGCCAAACCACGCTGGCGCGGATATGACCATTAGCCAAGGTAATTTTTGAGCCAATTTCACCATTAAGTGATTCGCTTGCTGCCAACATTGCATAGCTATGAGCCAAGCCCTGTTGTTTTATCTTGCCAGAAAGAAAAGACAGGGTTTTATTAAGTGCTTGTTGATTGGGCAGACTTTCTGTTTTACCCGCGATACTCACTAACGCAGATAAGGCCACCGAATTTCCCGATGGAATTGCACCGTCATGGCTACTTTTTATTTTCGAGATTAAAGGTCCTTTGGTTTTATTGCTGGTTAAATAAAATCCACCCCGAGTTTCATCCATAAAATCTTTTACCATTTTATCGAGCAACTGCTGAGCCTTGTTCAACCATATTATTTCTCCACTATTATCATACAAGGCCATTAACCCTTCGGCATAATAGGCGTAGTCTTCCTGGGTAGCTTGAATGGAGCTGGTGCCGCCAAGACTTATCCGAAATAAACCTGAGCTTGGCTCAAAGTGGTGTTTCCATAAATAGTCAGCTGCTTGCTGCGCTGCGTTCAAATAACGTGGCTCATTTAAAAACGTTGCAGCCTTAGCTAATGCTGTAATCATCATGCCATTCCACGCGGTGATAATTTTTTTATCTTTAAACGGATGAATGCGTTTTTCTCTTGCAAGGTATAACTGATGTTTGATTCTCGTTAAGCGATCTTGCCATACCTTTAACTCAGAAAATTCATTCGAGCCAGTCCTATAGATCTTCGGGATCTCGGGTAGATACAATATATTCCGACCTTCAAAATTTCCACTCGCGGTAATACCATAGAGAGCTGCGACAAATTGATAATCGTCAGCACTCAAGAGTTCTTTCAGTTGTTGTTGCTGCCAAAGAAAAAACGTCCCTTCTGCACCTTCACTGTCGGCATCTGTCGCTGAATAAAAACCACCGGAGGGAGCCTTCATATCCCTTAGCACATAGTCAAAGGTCTCCCGCGCAATCTGTTGATGAAAATTGTCAGCGGTTAAAAAATACGATTGCGCGTAGACTCGGCCTAACAAAGCCTGGTTATACAGCATCTTTTCAAAGTGCGGAACTAACCACTCACTATCCGTCGAGTAGCGATGAAAACCACCGGCAACTTGGTCATAAATTCCACCCTGTGCCATACGGTTAAGCGTATGCCTTATCGCCTGTTGTAATTTGAGGTCTACTGGTTCACTACGTTGCAGTTGATCCAGTAAAAATAGCAGGTTAGTTTCATTGGGAAATTTTGGCGCGGAGCTGAAACCACCATTTATTTTATCGTACCGGGACAGTATCTGTTGTGACCAATATGACAATAGCGAGTTATCCAGAGTTTCGGCCGCAACCGAACTCGATAAGTATTGACTAACCTTTTGGGCAATCGCATCAGCCTGTTTACGAATATCTTGTTCCTGTTTTAACCATACCGAATTGACCTGAGTTAATAACATCTTAAATTGTTGTGCAGGAAAATAGGTGCCGCCAAAAAAAGGTTTACCATCCGGGGTAAGAAAACTCGACATTGGCCAGCCACCACTACCTGCAGTGAGTTGCACCGCTGTCATATAGATTTCATCGAGATCAGGACGTTGTTCGCGATCAACTTTAATACTGATAAAAAAGCGATTAAGTAATTCGGCGACCGCTTCATTATCAAAACTCTCCACCTCCATCACATGACACCAGTGGCAAGTGGAGTAACCAATCGACAAAAAAATCGGTTTGTTGGCTTTTTCTGCTGCGGCAAAGGCTTCATCGCCCCATGCATACCAATTCACCGGATTATGTGCATGTTGTAGTAGGTAGGGAGAGTCTTCACGAATGAGGCGATTGATGTATTTAGGCGAACCGTCTGCTTTATAATGTTCGGTACGTACCTCATAGTTTGCAGCTTTAGCTTTTCTTACCTGCGCTAAATCCTTGAGTAATGGTGATGAGTCTGAATCCATATTTTTCTCAATGCATAAGGCGTCATTGACTGTTACACCGACAAGTAATACGGCCGCAATAACAACCAGTTTTAATAGACCTAAGAGCATAGGGTTCCTGTATCGGTTAACCTATAGAGTATACAATGAATTTTCATGCACCGCATGATTAAACGCCACCTGAGCGAGCAAGGGTGAGGAATCTAAAGTTAACAGTGGCGAGTTCGCATCGTTCATGATTAACGGGAGCTCAGTACAGCCGAGTATAACGGCATCGCAGCCTTGGTCTTTCATCCACCCGATTACCTTCTGAAGGTAAGATAGCAACTCGGGTTTCAAGACATTATAAACCAACTCTTGAACAACATTTTGGGGACACGCAACATTTTGGGAACACTTCTTTTTTTGCTCTATTTGATCTATTGCGCTACTGTAGCTTACCATCAAACAAATACCAGAATACTGCAAAGTAAGACCTGTCCCTATTAGTTTTCAGATCCAATAACTACAATAAGGAAAAGCCATTGAACTCTGATCTCTTCGACAAGCAGTATGAAGAAATAGGGTTTAATTATGTGTCTCGATTAGGTGCAATATACAAAACCAGCAAATAGAGCGCGTTTAAAGAGTAATATACGGACCGACGTTTCGTACTAATATATTGTTATGAGTTAAGCTGGTGAAAAATTATGACTAATCAAAAAAAACTAATACCTTTTCCATTTGTAGACGAGTTATCCGAGAAGTCACTCACGGATTTACAGGAAAATACAAAAGAGTTTTCCTTTAACAAGGGAGATATCGTTATTCAAAAGGGGCAAAAGATAAGCGGTGTTTACCTGGTTAAATCTGGTTCATTGCGGTTCTTTGCTTTGGACAGAAATGGAAACGAAAAGCCTATAGACATCCTTAATGCAGGTGAAATTTGTGTTTTCTCTACCAACAGTGTCTTAAAGAAACTTGTTTTTCCAGTCTGGGTGACGGTAGATTCTAATAGTGCAGAAATATTCTCAATACCGGCTCCTACATTTATACGTATCTATAAAAGTGAACCCTATGTGCGCGAATTTATCTTGGAAGCTATGTCAAAAAGGATTTATAGCATGATATCTCTTGTTGAAGAAACTGCAACATATGACATCGGGTCACAGATAAATTGCTTTCTGGTGAAGTCATGTCCCGAAAATAAAACCATTAATATTAGCCACCAAGATATTGCGAATCGGTTAGGCACTGCAAGAGAAGTTGTTTCAAGACATTTAAAAAGTCTAGAAGCTGCGGGATTGGTGAGATTAGGGCGGCTGAAGATCGATATCCTATCTCCCCAAAAGCTAGCCAACATTCTCCCTAAAAAAGCTATGTGACTCAAGTTACATATTCACATGAATTAAGTCGTTATAGTTTTTCTCCATTTTAGTTATTGGGAATAAACACATGAAAAATTTTAAAAAATTATTACTAACTCTAATTTGTTTTGATTTAGTATTTCTTGTAGCTTGGGTTCCAGCACATGCTGAAGAAGCTACGGTAATTGCAACGGCTAAAACCCCGCCTCAAAACGACGGCCTGCCTATACCTGGATTTGAGATTACAAAAGGCGACACAGCATTGGTCATTACTGACCCCCAAAATGATTTTTTATCACCCAAGGGGGTAGCATGGGGAGTTGTTGGAAAGAGCGTCACTGAAAATGGTACTGTAGCCAATCTGGAAGCGCTCTTCAAAGTAGCAGATGATGTTGATCTTCCTGTTTTTATTTCGCCCCATTGGTATTATCCACATGATAATAAATGGAAATTCGAAGGAACTCTTGAAATTCTCATGCACAAAATTCATATGTTTGAGCGCAAAAATCAACTGAGCGTAGATGGGTTTGAAAGATCCGGATCAGATTGGTTAGAAAGATATAAGCCGTACATTAACAATGGGAAAACTGTCGTTACAAGCCCACACAAACTTTATGGACCCGAATCAAATGATCTTGTATTGCAGCTTCGTAAGAGAGGTATTGATAAAATTATTTTAGCTGGAATGTCATCTAATTTGTGTACCGAATCACATATGCGCGAGTTAGTAGAACAGGGGTTTGAAGTTATGGTAGTTACTGATGCAACGGCAGCGGCGATTACCGAGCACTACAATGGTTATGAAGCCGCTCTGACCAATTTCCGTTTTATTGCAAGCAAAATTGATAATACTAAAAATACTGTGGGTGCTATAAAATCAGCGTTTAAAAGGTAATTTATAGAAAAGCTGCATGTAAATTACACACAATCGGGTAGCCGGAGGTCTCTAACCTCCAGCCCGATCTTTTGGTGACAGGTCTTTCTTTGCTCTATTTGGTCGATTTCGATACTGTATTTTGCGATCAGACAAATACCAGTGCAAAGCTAAAAGCACAAAACAAGCTAATTGGTTCAGGTATCGTCGAGTCTGCCTGCAAGACCGTTGTGCAGATGCGACTGAAACATTCGGCTCGTCAGCGCAGCAGACATCTCTTACCATTTATATAACTAACCAGCAAAAACACAGAAATATATTCATAATTTATCACCCAATCTCCCCCCACACCAGTGACTATTGCCGTTAATTTTTAAACATATTTTCCGGCGATTCAGTGAACTAGACTACACTTAGATTCATGAAAAAGAATATTCTAATAGGAATCTTTTCTGTCTTGAGTATAGTTATGCTCATTACTATGGGCTGGCATCTGTCCAGTCAACAACAAGTGCTGATCCGCTCGTTAGCGCTCAATAAAGCCAAACTTTTAACCAATGTGCTACGTAAAACGCGAGCTATTTACACCTCTGACGTAGTTATACCGGTTCAGAGGTTAGGGGTTGAAATTACTCATGATGATAAAGAAAAAACTGATGCGATCCCTCTTCCCGCCACCTTTAGTATGCGGATAGCGCAGGCTATCAGTGCCGAATCTGACGGTGCCAGTAGTTCACTTTACAGTCCCTACCCATTTCCCTGGCGAAAAAATACCGGCGGTCTGAGAGATGTTTTTGCTATCAATGCATGGCGAACGTTAGTCGCTAATCCTGACTCAACATACATCGAATTTCAACATAACACCAGTGGATTTGTACTGCGATATGCATCGGCAGACCTCATGAAACCCGCTTGTCTTTACTGTCACAATACTCACCCCGACAGTCCTAAAAAGGGATGGAAAGTAGGTGACGTGCGTGGCGTTTTGGAAGTGACCATACCGCTAGAAAGCTTATCCAAAAACCCCACCTCTCAACTAAGCTCAACACTTTTTATCTATTTAGCTTCCTTATTCACTATGATCAGCTTAGGCGTTGTGGTTTATCGCCTTTATGAATCTAAACTTAGATTAACCGCTATCAGCGAAACCGATCCACTGACCAATATAGCCAATCGCAGAGCCTATGATATACAGCTAGTCAATAAAATCATGGATGCCAAGCGCACCAAGCAGCCATTAACTCTACTTATGATTGATATAGACTACTTTAAACAATTCAATGACTATTACGGTCATAGTGCTGGGGATAAAGCATTGATAAGTGTCGCGAGTGCGATAAAAAGGTCTCTTCCCAGGTTAACGGATTTTACCGCGCGCTATGGCGGTGAAGAATTTGTAGTTTTATTGCCTTCCACGGGGTTCGACGGGGGCTATGATGTTGCTGAACGTATCCGCTCGCAGGTTATTGCTTTAGCTATAGAGCATAAAGGTTCCAAGGTGATAGACCTTTTAACCGTAAGTATTGGTGTCTCTTCATTAGCCCGCGAAGAACTCAATGAAAATGATTTACTTAAAAAAGCCGATATCGCTCTTTATGTAGCAAAGAAAACAGGCAGAAATCGCATCCGAAAATATGAAAAATCTTAAATAACCTACATCATCCACTCGAAATCTACCGGATGATATCAGTTTTTAAGACCTTGTATAAAGTGGGGTCACCCACTGTCTTACACTTAGTCGACTACCCGAATATACCTGTGTATTTTCTAAACATACTGTCGCAATTGATATTCGAGTAGGCGAACCTATTTACGATCCATTAAGGTTTTAGAAAGCCGAGCAGATCTTCCCATTTACCACCATACGAGAGCCTGATAGCGACTTCAGACAGCCCATTGTTGCTAGTGTTTATATCCATATGGGTATGTAACAAAATTGATTCAGATTCATTGAGTGCGACACGACCATATAAAATCACCCGCTTGCTGTAGTCCACTACGTCATCGCCTACTTTGTACTTCCAGAAATCGTCTTTTGCAAATGCTATGCCGGCAATACCTCTACCAACTCCCTCTTCTATATCAAAAACCGAAGTGTGCTCAAATCCTATCTGGTAGAAAAAGGGGGTATCATCAACTCTGTTTTGACTTGATGGTACTTTTCTGGCTCCGACAGTAGTGACGAAATAAGTCTTCGTATTAAGAATAGGAAATTTCAAACCTGTGCTAATCCGGAAAATGTTGTTTTTAGTAGTAAAAGGATTGTTATCCGCAGCACTCTCCGTCTCCGTGGTAGTAGTGGTCGTCGTTTCTTCACCTGTGGTTTCATCAGTTTCTGTCTCAGTTTCAGTTGTTGTTGTAACTTTAGGATCCTCCAGAGCAGGCAATTCATACAATTCTGTTTCGAAAAAGCCTTCAATCGCATATTTTTTAGAAAACTGAAATTTACTGCGTGCTAAGAACAACATATATGGCGCTGTTTTAAGGGTTACATCATCATTAAATCCACCATTAATACCTATATGCACATTAAAACAATCTTCGAAATCATTGGAGAAATGTTTAGTGACACAGGGCATATCGATCTTAGAAGCGGCCCAATCATTTGCATAAAAGTCCTCTGTAAGGATACTGTATTGATAGTCTTCTTGAGCTTTCAGTTTTTCCTTGTCTTCAGGAACATCAGTTACTTTGTCAAATTTGATAATTATCTTTCCTGGCACGGGATCTATCTTATCTACTTTTTTCGCTGGCGGTGTGATTGCTGTTGTTTTACCGGTC
>CAZOBX010000100.1:18410-19076 GCA_964578045.1 uncultured Kangiella sp.
GATCCTTTGTTTCTTGTGCATTAGTAGCTTTTTTTTCTGGTACTAATGCCGCTGCTTTTGTTACAGATAAAACGGTGAATTTACTGCCGGCACCGGCAACACATCCTTCTTTTTTCCCTGGGTCGTCTGAACACTTTGCTATGCCTTCTGGTTTAAATCCGTCAATGGATTTGGTTCTATACTGTTTATTAACCTCAAAAGCATCACCGGTAATTAGTTTTGGGAGCTCTTTGTCTTTTTTATCATCCTCCTTATTTTTGTCTTTTGACTCTCCGGATTCCGTTGTAGGCAATGGTTGTTCTTGAGCAAGAACGTTAGGTGGTAGTGCCAACAAGCAAGATATTACAGCCAGAGAAAGTATATTTCGTTTCATTTTGTGTTCCTTTAGTTTGTTTTATTTATTATGTTTCTAATAATTATTTAGTGTTTGATTAGCCGTTATTGGTGTAGATATTCCATTACCAGTGGAATTAGGAAAGTACCTGTCCGCATCTTTTACACTTGATGCGTTCTGGTCGAATCTGTTTTTTGGCATTATGCGAATCCTAAATTGTAATCAATGAGTAAGAGACAGTGACTTTTCTAAGTAAACAGAGGATTGATAAACCAAATCGCTATGAGAAACTCAAAAACCACCTGAATTAATATGTTCAATTAACTATAGTC
>CAZOBX010000101.1:0-19044 GCA_964578045.1 uncultured Kangiella sp.
CATCCCTTGGTGCCGGTAAGTTTGAGCAGTTTAGACGAATTATACTGCCGCTAAGCAAGTCCGGTCTAATCAGCGCTTTTAGTTTGGGTTTTGCACATACTCTGGGTGAGTTTGGCGTAGTATTGATGATTGGCGGTAATATTCACGACCAGACTCGCGTAGTGTCCATCGCCATTTATGACCATGTAGAAACGCTTCAATTTAATGACGCACATCAGCTATCTCTCATTTTGATTGCTTTTTCGCTCGCTCTACTTACCTTGCTTTATCGATCCAAACATAACCCGGTGGGTTTTCACTAATGCTGAAAATACAGCTCGACTGCACTTTTAGTGACTTTGATTTAAAAATTGATCAGCAATTACCATGCGACTGTATCGTCGGTCTGTTTGGCGCATCAGGCAGTGGAAAGTCACGTTTTATCCGGCAACTACTTGGTTTTGATCAAAACCATCGGACAGACGCCTTTATCCATTTTAATCATCAGCTATGGCAAGATAGCGACAGTCGGTTTTTTCTTTCCACTCAAAATAGAGGAATTGGGTATTTGCCGCAAAGCATCGACCTTTTCCCCCATTTAACAGTCGAACAAAACATTCTATTTGGCTGGAAGAAAAAATCATCAAGATTCAATGAAACGATGTTCAAAGACATTACCCTGCAATTAGATATACAAACTCTTCTGAACAAAAAGCCACATCAATTATCTGGAGGACAAAAACAAAGAGTGGCACTTGGCAGAGCAATATTAGCCAGTTCGAAATTATTAATCCTCGATGAACCTCTATCCTCGATTGGTGAAGATCATAGACCAAAGGTGATGCAACTATTGAAATACCTGCAACAACAACTGCGTATTCCGATAATTTATTCTTCGCACAATCGAGTGGAACACGCGTTCTTAACTGACTATTTGGTAACTTTTAAAGGCGGTCGAGTTATTCAGTCAGGTAATTACGAAACCATCGCAACAGATATCAACGGTAACTTTTCACAAATGAGTGATGCGATTAATCATATCAAAGCGGAAGTCATTGAGTTTGAACAAGATTGTTCTGTTAATCGTCTAAAAACTAGTCAGCATCAGCTTTGGGCAGGATACCAGGCGCTTAAAAAAGGAAACTTCGTCGACCTGGAAATTAGAGCCCAGGATATCTCGATATTTTTGACTCAAGGCGACCAAAGCAGTATGTTAAATAGTCTCGAAGTAACCATCGTTGATTTCCAAGAAGTGTCGCGCCACCAATACATAATCAAGTTGGCATTCGAAGACTCATTTATTATCGCTTTTATAACCAAAAAATCATTTGTTTCATTGGGCCTGGTGAAAAATATGAAAGTCTACGCTAAATTTAAATCGGTAAGCGTATTACCCATTTCTTTTGATCGAGATTAAATCGGGCGTTATATTGAAACTAGACTTAAAATTAAACGAGCTTATTAGGCAAATGGCTAATAGCCCTAAGACTCAGATCAAACGCTTAGCAATCGGTACTAGCATTTCCGCTTTTTCAATATTACTTCTCATGTTTGTCAGCCATTGGGAAATTCAGTGGCTTTTTAATCTACTTGTTGTCATCACAGCCATAGGAGTTTTATACGCTATTCCTGGTTATATCGGTATTTGGGTATGGCGAATGCGAGATGTCCTGTTTAGAAATGATAAGGAAAAATAATGAAAATTGGACTACTGATTATTGCAGTTCTTTTAGTTTTATTATTTATTGGAGGACCAGGTCATGACGATGGAAGAATCGTCAAAGCAATATGGCAGTCGGGTCACTTTGTGCTTTTCGCCACAATAGTATTCTTTATTTTGCAAGTCGATTTCATCGCAAAACAAAAATGGTTCCATCTATTCGTAGCCACTGGAATATTCAGTAGTTGGTTCGGAGTGGCAACAGAAGCAATACAATTATTGGTCGGGCGTGACTTTGAATTTGTCGATATAGGCAACGATATTATTGGCGGCTACGCTGGTTTTTTAGCAACCAGATTAGTACTTTTATCTCGCCAACATTCGTCTCACAAAAAAGCACTTCAATTGACCTACACCCTGGGATTTATTCTATTAGCCCTGTTAGGCACCAGGAAGGTAACAACCGCCTTGCTCGACAATCAAAATATTCAGTCGAGCTTTCCAGTTTTAAGTGATTTTGAAACAGAATTTGAAATGGCTCGATGGGATTACCGCTCGGCAATATTGTCCATTTCAGCGAGTCCAAAGCCAAACGCTAGCGATTCCATGAAAGTTGAATTTCAACCCGATCGATATCCGGATATTACCCTAAAGGACTTTATCAAGGACTGGTCGAATTACCATAGTATTCATTTCAGTTTATTTAATTCACAATCAGAACCGATTGAGATGGAACTGAAAGTATACGATGAACAACATCTCATTGGCGGCTATCGATATAATGATCGTTTTAATCGTCAAATCGTGTTGCAACCGGGTTGGAATAAATTCAGTTTCTTGTTAGCAGCGATAAAACAATCTCCAAAAAACCGACAAATGGATCTGACTTCTATTAGTTCATTCAGTCTCTTTATGGTCGACCTGAAACAAGACACCACTATTTATCTGGATGATTTATATCTGTCCAGACAACAATGATTTAACGGTTACCTTCAAAAGACTACCACTCACGCGGCATTCGCACCAATAACAATCCCATTATCATAGCAAAGCCACACAATCCAAGAATCCACCAGCTCGGTGCACGCCTGATTCAAGCTGCCCAGCGGGTTTGCTTCGTAATAAATAGCCTGCATATTCACTTTCATCGCCCGATGTAAATATACCCAATTCTGAAGTCACTGAGTGATATATGGTTGAATTTCTCTTGGTCATTACTCTAACCCTATCTTGTCTATGTCCTGCCGGAATTTTTTCCATCAAAATATAAGAAGCAATACCTTTAGATAGAATCGATAATTCCGAATATTGGTCAAGCACATTACCGCCACCTTCATTTTGCGTTTTCAAAACCCAGTTACCGCTTTTTAGCATCAGTTTTATTTGGTTTAAGTCTTTTGGTATAACAAATCGAGTCTCTAGCGCTGCTGCAGCCAATTTTGCTTCGGCAGTATTTAACAAAAACCTACCGAGCAATGCTTCTTGACTGAAGGCTGATAACTTCATCTGAATCCATTTTGAGGTTGCCATTTGATAATTAATGCTCGGGCAAACCGTGACTTGATGTTCCTCCATCCAGGCTCTAAATCGCAACAATGAATCAAATCCTCCACACCCATCTTCATAATCACGTAAGTTATAACCGGTTCTAAAATAAATAAAATCGACCGATTCATTTTCTTCAATTGAACTGTTTTTTATATTCAGCGTCAATCGATTAGCACTGGATTGCAATTCACCTTTCAACTGGCTTAAGGTTTTGTATACAACTCTCGCTCCCTGTATTTTTAACCCTTTGCATAACATCGCTTGATCATGGATATTATCTTCCCTTTCTTCTACTACAAAAATAATCAATGGATTAGGTGCTTTATTATTCTTCAATGCAGCTTGAAAAATAGCCTTTGACTGCAAAGCTATCGCCTGATTAGACGCATAATGATGGCAGGCATTGACTGGAATTTGCTGCTGAATTTCGACTGTTTTTTGCGCAAAAGGTCCCATGCCTGCTGCAATCGAATTACTTTCAACGAGCCTCCATTGCTCATCAGAATCTAACAGAAAGTCCTGACGACTCAAATTAAAATTGGTTGCCAATATCGGGTCATTATTAACTTTTCTAGTTTGATGAATTTTATTCAACTTAAATAAAAGGCTGGATTCATCGATAAAATCAGACAATGCCATATTCAGAAAATCACTGTCCAGGCTTGCTTGTAAGAATAATTTACCGATTGCTGCAGCGGTATTTTTGGCAAGCTCAAATTTTTCCTCTGTAAGCAGCCATGGAGATAAACTAATGGCACAAGGCGTAAACAATCCATCAGTGTTTTGTAGACCAATATTTTTTTGTTGGCGTAGTTTTGCTAATTTAACGCCCTCAAATGACACCAGTTCACTGACCATGTCGAGTATATTTCTATTTTTTAACATTATATGCCTCATATAACCTATCGAACGCGAAACCCTTATATCTATATTTCTGGATTTGTCGAAATATTATATTTCTAGTATTATCGAAATGTCAAGAAAAGAATAGGATTTAAGATGAAATCACCTCAACAATCAAACAACCCGGACACTTTGATTATTATCGCTGCTCGGCTCGCAGAACTCGGCCACCCAACCAGGCTTGCGATATTTAAGTATCTGGTTAAATCCGGCAACAAAGGTGCTCCAGTGGGTGAACTGCAACAGCAACTAAACATTCCTGGATCGACCCTTTCTCACCATATTAGCAAAATGGTCAAAGTTGATTTGATCAAACAGGTCAGAGAAAGTAGAACGCTTTATTGTATTCCGCTGTTCGCGTCGCTACTGGAGGTTGTCAGTTTCTTACAAGAAGAATGCTGCATTAATGATTGTTGCTAAAACAGAATCGGACCAGTGTTTCATAAAAAGACTGGTCCTGTGATTGGCTATGCCTACGGTTACTTAACAAATGATGGCAGACTCACCTTTATTTCAGAGATCGTTGGCTTTTCTCCTTTTAAGAAGGTTTTAATCACTTCGGTCACTGTCGGCGAGACCATAAAAAGATTATGCCCTGCATTAACCACCATCACCTGGGTCAAATTAGTGAGGCCCTGTGTTGCTTCTTTTTGAGCTTCAATATAGGTTCTACCGTCCAACGTTCCAGTCAACAACAATGTGGGAACATCACTACGAGGAAAGCTTCTAAACTCGTCACCCAAATCAAGCCCTACCACAGCGCGATTTAATTGCGGCATAGGGAAGTTCAAGACGCTTCCTAACAAAGAGGATTTGGCTTGCTCAATGATTAGTTTCTCCCTTTTGGCTGTCATTCCAGAGGCGATGTCCATGCCGAAGGACATCACATCAAATGATATCTGCTTATTAGCAAAACCGGCCCGTTGTACGATTTGTGGCAAGAACTCAGTTATACCTTGATCTAATGCCTGGTACATTCCCAATAACCTGGACACACCACGTTGTGGATCAGCAATCATCGCCGATGCCATCCCTTGCATATGAAAATGCTGAAAAAGAAAATCGATTTGACTACCATCTTTTTGCGGAATTTTCAGCATGATTGGTTTATTCTTTAACTGACTATGCACTCGATGCATTAGCGCTTTAATATCAGGATAAGCTTTGGCAGCTTTTGGCTGTTGATTGATAGCTGACTGTAACCGAGCAAAATAAGCGTCGGTTCGCATCGGCAGCTTTACGGTTTGGTTAAGGCCTTCTGCGCTGGCAATAATAATCTTATCAATCTTACCCGACATCACCTTCAGGCTGGTTAGCGCTAAATGACTGCCATAGGAAATGCCCCATAGAGTGACCTTTTCCGCGTTAAGATGTTGGCGTAACTCATCAATATCCAATGCACTCTGAATACTGGTGTAACCCAGAACATCCACACCTTGCTTTTTCCAGAAGACAACACAATCTTTTGCGGCATCTCGATACAGTTTAGTGATTTGCGCTTCGTTGATTTCTTCCGCTAATGGCATCGTTTTATTTGAAGTACATTTAGGCGCGATTTTGGATTTGCCCGTGCCGCGTTGATCAAGGGCAATGACATCACCAAATTCACGTAGAGCCATAAAGAGTGGAAACCGGAAGCCCGGATATTGCGCCGTCGAAATGCCGGAACCACCAGGACCGCCAGCAAGGTAAATAATGGGAGAAGCGTTTTTGTTATCCGTTGCAGGAAATCTCACGTATTTTAATGGGATCAAGCGGCTTTTTGGATCGGCACGATTTTCCAATACTTGAATAGATCCCTCGAAGGCTTTAACTGATTGCCCATCATTTTCAAATAGTATTTCTTTCTCGTTAGGATAGGTCTTGTTTTCCGAAGCGACTGCCAATTTAGAGCATGAAAAAATGAATAGAAAAATCGCAAAAAATGGTAAATATTTGTGTTGCATAGTGTATTCCCGTAGTTTGAATCAGCCACAACTATCCCTCATACCTGTGCGGTTTTCATTGATGATTCTATTAAAGGCAGTCATTTTTCATTCAGAACCTTTAAACGGCGTATTATTTTCGATAAAAGGAGAAGCAACTATTGGCGATTATGGTTATAGTGCGCCCTATGAAATATATATTCCTCACCATCAGCCTGATCGCTTCCAGCTCATTAAGTCTCAGGCTATTTGCCGTAAATATGATATCAATCGATATCGATGAAGTCGTTATTTGCCCAGCACAGCAGCAAAATACCAGACCACCTTCGTTTTCCGAATCAGAATGCTTCAAAACTCCAGCAGCTAATATCAACCCGCAAAACACGGCCATTTGGGTCAAAGCCACGCTAAATATTCCTCAAGAAATGCGTGACAATAAACGCCCTCACAGCGTCTATATATTCGGGAAGACCTCAAGTGCTCTTTATTTTAATGGTCAATATCTCGGCCAAAATGGCACTCCCAGCTTATCAGCAATCGATGAGTTTCCCGGAAAAATTGACGCCATGTTTTATGTACAACCCGAACTCATTAGGGATGATTCGAATGAACTGGTACTTCTATTATCATCACATCACGGTTTTTTGAACTTAAAGAGCCCATTAAATTTCATTGGTTTTGGGGTCTATGCTGAACCTAGTTATGTCCTACAGCGCAGCATCTGGCAGTCTTTTATTCCGCTGGGGGCTCTTATTTTGGGCTCATTATACTTTGCGGTTTCATGTTTCAGTCCGCATCAACGGCAAACAAACATTTTGTTTCTTTTGATGAGTTTAACTGCCTCAAGTCAACTTTTCATCGAACTGTCGAGGACACTTTTTTCATATTCTTATCCTTTCCAAGATACCAGGCTTATGCTCATTGTTAGCTTGTCAATAGGCTTTGGTTTATGCATGCTTGTTTATATAACATCAAAATTTTCACTTAATAATAGATACAATTGGATTATTTCCTGCGCAATAGCAACACTTGTAGGAGTGATATTAACGCCCGGTTTTGATGCAAAGACCGCATTAGCCATTTTGATCCCAGGGTTATTTTCAACCCTGATTATTACAATCCAGGCAATAAAAATTAGAACCAAAGAATTATGGACTTATTTGGCCTTTTTTTCTTTATTTACAATCACCATTGTTTTAAACCTCAGAAATTTTCATGATCTCCATTTCTACTACATTGTTACCGGGGTTCTGTGCTTTTTGTTTATTCAACAAGCACTAAAATTAAACCGCGAACAAGCGAAGCGAAAAGAGGAACAACGGCAAGTTACCAAATTGCAATTTAAACTGGAACAAAATGAACAAAAAATAAGACCGAATAAAATAAAAATCGGTAGTGCTGGAAAAATAGAACTGATTTCAACCGATAAGATAACCTACTGTAAAGCCTCGGGTGACTATGTAGAGGTTAACTTGGAAGACAGTAAACAACTCCTTTATAGTGGTAATCTAAAAGATTTTGAACAACAATTACCGGCAACATTTTCACGCGTTCATCGCTCGTATATCGTTAATATGGACTTTATCATTTCGCTTAAAAGCGCTGCGATAGTCAATCAAAAGACATCTTCTGGTAGCGGTCTATTGCTACTTGAGAATGGAATTGAAGTACCTGTCAGCCGCCGAATTATGCCCACCGTTCGAAGTGTTATTAATGGATGATTGTGTCTATTCTAGTGGTCAGAATATTTAGAAATAGAAACAATGAATGCTGTATAGGTTGCCAAAGACTTTCAAAATAGATCTTTAACTATTTGAGAAACATCACCTATTTTCTATTTGAGATAATCTGTATATGTTCACCAAATGTCGATTTTACGGTTGCATTCAAAAAACACTGGTGTAATATATTGATTTTAAAAGAAAAATATTCGCTTGTTCGAAATGCAAGAGTATATATGTGTTTTTACTGGACATAATCAACGTTAGACGGACCTAAAGGAGGTGGAATAATGCAAGTTTTCAGAAGCGCTCTGGTCGTCGCCGTCACATGGTTTGTGGCTTGTTCTGCGCTGGCTAGTGACTCTGGCCCCGTCGTTTTTGTATGCGCGCATGGCTCCGTCAAGAGCATGATCGCTGCTGAGTGGTTCAATCGGCTCGCTGCTGATCGTGGTCGCTCATTGACGGCGCTATCTCGAGGAGTAGAGCCGGACGAAGTCATCCCCGAAGGGATATTAGCGAAGCTGCGAGGTGACGGCTTCGAGCTTGACGAAGTGCTGCCGATTCGGATCCAGTACGACGAACTCGCCCACGCCGCGCATGTCGTGGTGATCGGAGCCCAGTCGCCCCTCTTCGATCGTCTTGAAAGCTCACCGGAAAGGTGGGACGATATTCCGCCAGCTTCGACGGACTACGAAGCGTCGCGAAACGCCATGCTCCAGCAGATCGAGAAGCTACTGGACGATCTAGCCGCGAGGCCATAGACTAGTTTAGGCTGGCCACCTTACAAGCGCATGAACCTGACGATCCAACCTGTCACGGCCCGTGCATACGAACAGCCCGCGCCAAATCAGCTCGCAGGTTATGCGTAACGAAAGGTGATAATGGGGAGAAAGTAATGTCATCATACCAACTAGCGCAGCTTAATATCGCTGAATTAAAATTTCCACTAGACTCGCCAGAAGTCTCGGATTTTGTAAATAACTTGGAAAGAATCAACCAGCTGGCTGAAAATTCTGAAGGTTTCATGTGGCGATTACAGACGGAAGAAGGAGATGCCACTAATATTGATTTTTTCGGCAAAGACAGTATTGTTAATATGTCTGTACGGGAGAATATTGAGCACCTACATAACTACGTTTATCGAACCGCGCACGTAGAAATTATGAGTAGAAAAAAGGAGTGGTTTCAAAATATGCATGAAGCCCATATGGTCTTGTGGTGGATCCAAGAAGGTCACATACCCTCGGTAGAAGAAGCAGATCTTAAATTGCAAAAACTTCGCACAATGGGGCCTACACGTGAAGCATTTACTTTTAAAAAGGCGTTTCCTGCTCCGAGCGAAACAAGTTCAAACCGGGAATCTTCTTTTGACGGCGTATGCCCAGCCACTTAGCAGAAAGTGCAACGCTGACATTTTTTTCCGTTATACGTTTTAAGTAGGTAACGAATGAATTTAGTAACGATAATATTTTCTTGCATAACAATCCTGGTGCATATATCTGTGTTTGTTTTTGAGAGTTTTTTGTGGCTTAAACCGGTTGTCCACGAACGTGCTCTTGGAAAACTAAATGTACCGACAGAAACGGATTACTTAGAGCAAGCCCAAATACTAGAAGTTCTATTCTTTAATCAGGGTTTTTATAATTTATTTGTTGCGCTAGGTGGCATAGCAGGTTTTATTTTATTTAAAGCCGGTAGAAAAGAAGCAGGCATTTCGCTCATATGCTACATCTGTCTATTCGCTTTTGGTGCAAGCTTAGTACTAGCCTCTTCAACCACAGCCTATCTAGGTGCAGTCGTTCAAGGCTTACCACCTTTGTTAGCACTTTTAGGTTTGTATTTAGGATTAAATAAAAGGACAACTAGATAACTATCACGTAAACTGGAAAATGGTCTGTTCTATGGATTTCCGATTGGGTAGCGTAAAATATAACATGTAAATGGAGTAATCATGAGTTCACAATTTGTACCCTGTGATGCCAGATATAAAGAGAAAGTTATTGAGAGCTTTAACAAGCAGGAAGTAATGAAAACTGTTAATGCATCCATAGTTGCAGTTCGTCCGGGTGAAATAGAATTAGAGTTTCCCTACCAATCAAACTTAACTCAGCAACACGGGTTCATCCATGCTGGTATCGTCTCAACGGTACTTGATAGTGCATGTGGCTATGCAGCCTTCTCACTAATGTCAGAAGATACCGCAGTTCTATCTATTGAATTTAAAGTAAATCTGTTATCTCCAGCGAAAGGGGAAAAGTTTAAAGCGGTTGGTACAGTAAGAAAACACGGTAAGAATATTACGGTGACGGAAGGTGAGCTTTTCGCCTATGCAGAAGGCGAGGAAAAACTTGTCGCGACAATGACCGGTACCATGATGTCCGTCTACAATCGAAAAGATATCGAAAATTAGTGGCGCAATAGCCAATTTCGATATGGAGTTGAAACGGAAAGGCTAGCCAGACACGTCGAAACTGAAATAGCTCGAGCTAGTCGACAAAAGACCAACCTTCGATATCAACTCGCTAAATGACGACCATTTAAAGTCGATTATCCCTAAATTCTTTATACTGCGGTAAACCATCCTCAATTGTCATCCAGGGCGCTTTAGAACTCGTATAAATATGAGCATCAGGCTTTAGATCTTTAGCGTCATCTAAGGTAGATATAGCCAGTTCAATAGTACCTGACGTTAGATTGTACGAAGAGCAAAATAATAAACTTGATCCACAAGTAGAACAAAACTGTCGGATGGTTCTATTAGGCGCGGTATAGCTTTTAAGGTTTTGTTGCCCGGTTGTCCAATGCAGATTCTCCAACTTTACTTCTCCAAAAGTCGAAAAAGCGGCACCATGAAATTTTTGGCACATTTTACAATGACAATGTCCCAGCGGCGGCTCAAATTTGGTTATTTCGAAGGAGATTGCTCCACATAAACAACTACCAGTGTAATTAGTTTCACAATTTTCCATGCGTCTCCTCCTAAGTTATTCTTAAATATATCTTATCATAGACAAAATAATTTATTCTCGAGGAGGCCACTACCCCTTTACAAATATTCTAGCGAACAGATACCTTATGCGACGGAACGCTATATGAAAGAAGCATTAAGGCTTTATCGTATGATGAACGATTGGCTGGAAAACCGCGATTACTTTGCAACTCATTGCTCAATCGCAGATATCGCGATTTATCCCTGGATTGCACGTTGGCAATGGTTGGATATTAACTGGAACCAGTATCCAAATTTGAAGATTTGGTATGACCGTTTATCTGCGCGACCGACTGTTCAAAAAGGTCTTAATGCATTGGCACAATAACGCCAATGAACTATTATCTGGCTAGTTCATATTTTACGTGCTATTTGAGTACATTACTCCTATCTAAATGAAATATATCTACTATAATTCTATTTAGGGTATCTAAAGGAGACTTTATGAACAATCGAGTCGAGAGATACATCGGAAGACTAAATAGACTGCTAAACTTTAGCGGAATTTGCTGGTGGATAATTGACCTGGAAGATGATCCGAATATTTATTATTGCAACGACTATATGGTCGATACATTTTCACTTGATGAGAGGGTAACCTGCCATTCGGTAAGCCAAACCTGCCCTATCGCTGGGGATTATTTAAAAAATGTAAGTTTAAAGTCTTCTTACCAGGCAGAGATGATTCTCAAAGAATACAAACAACTCCTGAATCAAGAAATAGAAGAATATGACAACCGATTTCCTTATTACAATGAACAAAAAAACTTTACATACTATTTTCACAGTCGAGCAAAAGTTTTAGATCGGGACAAAAACGATAATGTCTCACTGATCTATGGAATCATTGAAGACGTTACCAATGAAGAATTGCAGCGCCAGAAATTGGCATCTCAAAAACAAGTGTTTAAGAGACTCAGTGAACGCGATCCGTTAACCAAGTTGTACAATAGACGTTATTTTATGGAGCTATTCAAATTTGAATTCAATAGAGCATTGCGAAGCCAGTCCTACCTTTCGGTGCTCATGTTGGACATCGACCACTTCAAACTATACAACGATAATTACGGCCACTTAGCCGGTGATAACTGCATCCAAAAGATAGCTGGAAACATTAAAAAAGCGCTCTCAAGAAAAAGCGACATTGCGGCCAGATACGGCGGCGAAGAGTTTATTATTTTTAATTCAGGTACCGACTATGATGGCCTGAATGCATTGGCGAAAAAAATAGGTCATCGCATAGAAATGAGCATGATCCCGCATAATTTTTCACCAACGTCAAATATTGTTACCGTCAGTATTGGTGGAGCTTTAGGCCCCCCAAAGCATAATACAACTCAACTTGAGACTTACATAAAATTGGCCGATAAAAATTTGTATGACGCTAAAGAGTCAGGGCGCAACCAAATAAAGGTATCGAACATCTAGTTTATACCCACTATCACCGTTACTATGACCAATCTTTTCCAGTTTCATAAAATCAATTCTGAACAACCTAAGTAATCAATATTCAAGGCAAATACACGCGCGTGTTAGTTGATGTGACCTGAACAGTTACAATTTATGCATCATATGCTAGATTGAGTGCCAGCCATTTTTCTGTCTTTTCAATTGTCCATCCTTTGCGACTCGCATAATCTTCAACTTGCTCGCTCACATATATTGTTAGCTCCCGCTATTTACGCATCGTCCCAACCCCATTGGAAAACGGTAAAATTCAATCATGGTTCAATACCTGTTTATTTAAACAAACCACTGGCGTCTTTTCAGACAACAAATTTGGAAGACATGGATTCATTTTATATCCAGTTTTGGAGCAACAATGACTCAGCAAGTATGTCCATTAAAACTTTTTGTATAGCGGCATTGGAAAAATTTAAACGAAGCAAAAAACAATATTTGATCATGGACCACCGGTTTAACAGCGGTGGCAACATACACAAGACGGAAGCGTGCATACAGGAATTTGCCACAAGTATACCTAGCAATGGACATATATTCCTTGTTGTTGGTAACGCCACATTCTCGGCGGGTATCTATAGTGCTGCTTTTATTGCCCAGTATGGTGCGAATAAAGTGAGTATTGTCGGTGATGACGTCGGAGATTCTCTGATTGCTTGGGCAGAAGATAATCTATTGATACTACCCAACTCTGGGATACAAATAAAATATAGTACTGGAAAACACGACATCAGCAACGGATGTAACGATTGGCAAACCTGTTATTGGGGCACTATGTATCATGACTTAAGAGTCAAGTCGCTAGCACCAAATCTCAGAGCACCACCAACATTCAACGACTACATTAATAATATCGGCCCTTCAATGCCTGCGATCCGTTCTCATATTTCATCAAATTTTAGTGGCGATAAATAATACAAAATTAGATTGGGTGTGAATCTATTCAACTGAATATTAAATACCCCTCCTTCACCTTTTAAGGGATTAAAAGGGGCACTGACAAGTTAACTTAAATTAATACATAATTTAAAAATGAATATTTATAAACGTTTTCGCTTCCCACCTGAAATCATCCAGCATGCAGTTTGGCTTTATCATCGATTCAATCTGAGCCATAGAAACATTGAAGATTTACTAGCTGAGCGTGGAGTTTCTGTAAGCTACCCTAAGCTTCAGGTTCTGGATAATCGAGTCTTTGTCAAAGATGGCAATGTGCTCACCAGTGCAGGCATGACAGCCGGTGTAGATTTGGTTGTTCATTTCATTCCCAAAGAAATCTAAATATTGAACATCCCTCAATATCGCAATGATATAGTGTTATGATTAGTACAATAAGACTGAAAACAGTTGAGTGTAATTTGATTGCTCAAAGAACTAACATGGAAATATCAAAATGAATTACCAATGGATTCAACAAATATCTGATAAGCTCCCCCTTTCATGCGCTCGACTATACGGTCCTTGGTTTTAATCTGTTAATTTTTCTTTTCGCTGGTTTTATCATTCGAAAATCGCCAAAAACTAAAAATAGTTCTTCTACACGCAATCGCATGTTGGGCCTTAGAGCGATTAATTTGGCGTTATTTTTGATTTATGCCATTACCGGTGTTGTAGAGATCCTGTTTGATTTCAAAATATCCCAGTTACAACAAATATCACAAACAAGCCTGGCCATTTTAGTCGCCTATATCATGCTGCACTGTATTCAGGACTGGATTGTTCTTAGATTTGGCAAAGAAAAAGAAATTGATGGAGAGAAGTACCGAGGTGATTCTTACGCCAGTGAAATCGTGGGATTAATCGGTTTAATATTAGTTAGTTCCGTGGCTTTTCTGGTTATCATTAATATTTGGGAGCTGAATAACTGGCTACAGGCGACCTCCGTAGTAGGCGGAATTTTGATTATCCTGTTTGCCTCAAAGGACTATTTTTTGAGCGATATGATCAGCGGCTTAATGTAGTTTGACTATTGTGAGCAAGTAGCTGTCGGTAGAGCAATTTTTTATGGGGCGTTTTCTGCGCCTTCTGAGTTAGCGGCCTGGTTATGTGTTTTGCATATCATAACTAAACTCTTTAACTATGCAATTATGCTCATCATCAATCCAAATTACATGAGGTAATTTCATCGTCTTTAGTATCTATAAGCCGACTGTCAATAATATTTTTCTACCCATCATCGCACCTCGTGTGCGTCTCCAGAATACTGTTCATCCAGCATTTTCTCTACCATGGTCATTATCTCAAGTTTCTTAAGGGCCTTATCTAAGGAGTCCTTAATCCGTTGCCTTCTTTTATTAAAATGTGGCTTAGAAAACATGAGGTGTTCATGAAATTCTGATTCTGCAGTGTAATGTTGTTTAGTGAATCCTATGCTCGCCGCAGATGCATCTAATTCATGCCGATCTTTTTTTAAGGTATATAACCCATAATAGGTATCCAATAAAATAGCCTGCGCTCTTCCAAACCTGAGCATTTGCCATATATTTGCATTACCGCTCATCCAGATTGTCTCAACACCCAATTTCTTGAAGTCTTCTGCGTACCAGGAAGTTGGATCACCCAGCATCGTATAACCAACCAGGTCTTTGTGTTCAGTAAAATGAATTCCATCTGGGAACTTACTCTTTTTGAAAAAGACCGCGACAGAACTAAAAATGACTGCTTCTCGTGAAAATATGTATTTTTGTGTTCGTTCCTCAGTTATAGACCAGGTGAAGGTCAAATCAGCGTTACCGGCATCAATCATGGCCAGCGCTCTTTTCCAAGGGAAATAATCAATTTTGCACTTCAAATTAGCTTCTTTGCAAGCCAGCATAATTTTTATTGCAATTGGTCCACCGCCTGGCAAGCTTGAAGCGTAATAAGGAGGGTAGTCACCTGTTACTATTTTTACAGTGCCTATCTCTACATCTTCCGAAGCATACGTCACCAGAATGCTACAAGAAATCAATAGGATAATTAACTTGCTGATATAGCCTATGATCTTCATCCCAACCTCAACCAACTAACGAATAGATTATTGACATATATGGACACCTCTATTAAGTCAATAATGTTTCACTATCAATAGTGTTTCTTTTCGCTCTTTTTTTAATTTACAGAAAAAATGCACCTTTGATTCCGTCAAAGATATATTGGGTTGCTAACGCGGCCAATAAAACACCTAAAATTCGTGTGATCGCATTAGCAACCGTTTGTCCTAACCAGTCAATAATTTTTGTTGCAGCCAGTAAGATAAAAATGGTTAACACAAGCACCGATAACATGGAACCGATGACTAAACCTTGAGAATGTATGTTCTCAGAATGATTGCTCATTAACAACATGATATAAGCGATACTGCCCGGCCCGGCTAGAAAGGGGATTGCCATTGGAAAAATGGAAATGTCATCATAATCATCATCGCTCGGTGGTTTTAAGTTACTGGATGTTTCACTATGCTCATGAGTAAACTCTTCTGAAGTTTTCTCACGGCGCTCTGTTCGTTTTTCAAATACCATATCGAGGGCAATTAAAAATAGCAAGACGCCGCCTGCGGTTTTAAATGCCATTAGACTTATGCCTAAAGCGGCCAATAAACCATTACCCAAAAACGCAAAAAGTAATAAGATCATGGTGCCGGCGAATGTTGCTTTCAGGATCATACGGCGCTTAAATGCTGCGCTGGCGCCGTCAGTCATCACCGCAAAAATCGGCGCTATGCCTAAAGGGTCAATCACCACAAAAAAGGTAACAAAACTACTTATAAAAAGCTCGGACATTATATTTACCCAATGTTAGAGTTATTAGATATCGAAAATTCTCAAATCACAGAGAGACTCATTTTATTATTTGCATCAAAAATGCAAAATTGAGTTTTCCTCAACTGGAATCCAGCTTCAGTCGCAATTATTAAGTGCTTCAGAAACAACCCGCACTTGATTAAGCTTGTTTTCATTTTCTAGAGAATAAAACAACGTTGATGATTTCGAGTTGGAAGAAAATCGCACTGCCCAAAGCAACCCCTTTTCGTTATGACGCTTCGCTATGCCGAGCTGTCTTTCAACGTCAACAACCTCGTCGTTTACGGTGTTTTGCATAAGCGCCTTGTTACACAATCTTGTTACCTTGCAGTCCTTGTTCCATGCAATCCATTGGCAGAAATCCTAACTGCCCCCACAAGCTAATGAAATCGAAATGATTATAAGCTTCCTGGATTTTTTGATCTTCTATTCGAATCCAGACGTTTCCTGACATTGTCACATCATCACCAGTAGATTTTGATTTTGCATTCAATGTGCAAAGTACAGAAGTCCATTCGCCATCTTCAATGCATTTATCAACCGCTATAACTATATCCGTTATTTGACTACACATAGCACAGTGAAATTGCTTAAATTCTTCCTGACCAAGCATCGTTTGAGACCCTAGACCTCTGATTTTACCTCCTGCATACATTTCATCTATAGCCGTCTGATCTTGTTCACTCCAAACTCTCTGAAACCATCTCTGTATAATTTCTTTTCCTGTTTCCATTTTACTTTCCTCGGATTGAATTTCGATTGTGTAACGCCTGTACTTGACGCAGTGTACCTTTTGCAACTTAGGCGTAAAGTGTACGCTGTCGGTAACCTGCATTGGTTAATTTATTTGCAGGTAGCTACGCCAACAACCCTAGGGAATTTGTGTGTGTTGAACGCCAAGTCTTCATTATGTTTATAATCCTCCCGCGTATCGGAAGTGTAGCCTTTTTCTCCGCATAACTCAGAAGCTCTCATATGCCAAAATTTAATTATCTGTTCCAATGTAGTATGTGCGTTCGATAAATATTTTATTCTATAGGTTCCTTCTGATATTTTTTCGTCTTCATAGCCGAGTCCATCCCACATAGTAAGTTTTTGATACTTTGTAGCACCACATCCAGATAAAAATAGGAAGATAACTAGTATTATTCCAGTTTTATCTTTCAATATTGCTCTCCTATTAAACTAATTAGAAAATGAATTTTTATTCAAATACCTTAGCACAACCACTATAGTCATTAAATTGATCATCCCAACGCCTGACATCATTTGCTCGTCGCCATCTAGTATGAAAAAACTCCATCAAGCAAACACCACTTGGTACTTGAACTAAAAAAGTATCAAATTCTGACACTGATGAATAGTCAGGATAATGACGACCGGTTCCCCAATGACGATTTCCATTATTATCGGCGTAATTTTTCCAGAATGCATCAAGACTAATCCACTGACTGGTTTTACTATCCCAACTCACTAATTTATTTGCGCTGTTTGTCTTAACCTCTCCATGAGATGGGCTGGCCGTTTCCGCGGCTTGAGAATAAATGGGTAAAGATAATAAAAAGATTAAGATGTATTTCATTTTTTTTCTCCTTAAAGAAACGGTTTCAGATTAATAAGTACTGGACTATACCCACTCTCCTTATCCAACCCCTAAATAGGAGTGACTACTTAGGTATTTTAACCTCACAACGGACTAGCTTGCCTGTCTAAAATTACGATTTACCTCCGACAGATCACCCCGGTCGAACATCTATGATCGCGGTCTTATTTATTGGCCGCGATCCATTCTCTCACTCGACGTTCAAGAATAGTCAAAGGCATCGCTCCGCCACCTAGAATGGTATCGTGAAAAGCTCTAATATCAAATTTGTCAGCCAATTCTTTTTCTGCCATAGCTCTCAGTTCAAGAATTTTCAACATGCCAATCTTGTAACCGGTTGCTTGCCCTGGCCAAACCATATATCGACGGACTTCTGATTTTACAGCACCTGCAGCAATCGGAGTTTTTTCGGTAAAATATGCAATCGCTTGCTCTTCGGTCCAACCTTTGGAATGTAAACCAGTATCAACCACCAAACGCACCGCACGCCATATTTCTGTAGTTAGACGACCAAAGTCTGAATAGTCACTTTTATATGCGCCCATTTCCTTCGCCAGTAATTCAGAATAAAGCCCCCAGCCTTCTGCGTAGGCATTAAAATTGGCCTGAGTTCTAAACTGCGGCACAGATGTTAATTCCTGAGCGATGGAAATTTGCATATGATGTCCTGGACTGCCTTCATGGTATGCAATTGCTTCCATTTCATTCTTTGGCATGCTTTTCATATCGGATAAATGGGCATAATAGATACCGGGTCGTTTCCCGTCGGGAGTTCCTGGAAAATAATGTTGTGCGGCGCCATCCTGTTCACGAAAGGCTTCAACTCGTTTCACCACTAAATCAGCCTTTGGTAAAATTCCAAAATATTTGGGCAGTTGCTGATTGATAAACGCCAAATAATTTTTTGAGTCCGAAATATAGCCGAGTCGACCTTCATCGGTATTGGGGTAGAAAAAGCGTTGGTCCTTTTTTATATAAACAAAAAATTCCTGCAAACTCCCATTAAAATTCACTCTGTCTTTGATAGCTTCCATGTCTTTGGTTAAACGATTGACTTCATCTAAACCTATCTGATGAATTTCATCAGCGGTCAGGAAGGTTGTCGTACTCAATTTGAGTTGGTAATTATAATAATCTTTTCCGTTGGGTAGACTACCGACGCCTTGCCCCACCTCGGCAGTATTATCAATATCATTTTTGAACCAGCTAATCAGCCTTTCATAGGAAGGTTGAAAATAAGATATAAGTGCTTGTTCCGCCTCTTTCCTTAAATCCGTGGCCTTATTCTCATCGATTTCACCTTTTTCTACTAACGCAGATATTTTACTCTTCGCATCGGCCCATAAAGGTGCGTCCTCGTCACTCTTAGTGAAGGGAATCCCGGTGACTAGATTCTCTGCTTGCTCAATAACGCCTTCATAGGCAAATCTTGGTGGTCGGACACCTTCACTTGCCCTGAGCTTAGCTCTATCA
>CAZOBX010000102.1:0-3943 GCA_964578045.1 uncultured Kangiella sp.
TACTTAGACTTATTCGATATTATAATTTTTGTTTTAATCACCTTTCTTTCATACATTTAAAGACTTTCTTTAAAGAATCACTCTAACTCGTTGTAAATATTAAATTTTATTTTTTGACCTTCAAACTAAATGAAATACTAGCTTTGTTCTATACTGGTTTTATATCTCAACTTTTACCATATCAGTAACAAATTGTGATCTGTATAAAACTTTTTGCCAGTTTGCGCGTCATAGTTATAAGTAACGAATATTTTCCAGTACTTTAAGGTTTTCCCTTGTCATGGAACCTGCCCCGGCCTGATCTGCTAATCTGTCCGGGTTTTTTTTGTCTTAAATTTATCAATGAGCTGTAACTATTCAACTTATGACTTTACTACAAAGAGCTTACCTCAAGAAACGAATAAGTGTAATAAACCTCAACTCCGGATAAGAGCAGCCATCCAGCACCAGTCTTTTAGCGTCTCTCCGCGTTAAGTTTGCTTTCAATCGCTCGCTATTAATGCACAAACTTGCCTTGATAGTCGCCAAAATACTGGTACTGGCAGATGAGCCTTTATTTAATCTGATGCTTTATACCCGTGATACCTCAAAATGCAGGTTCCAGTGTTCAGCTAAAATGTCTGAACAAGTTGCAACTCGAAGGCAAGACCCAAAGCACTCGCTCCGCTCACGGGGCCAGCATTGGCTAGCCCTTACCAAGAGTTGCAACGTTGTGTAGGCTTTTTAGCTGAGCACCCCAAGGGCAAGGCTATAAGGAATTACTGGCTACTCTTATCTAGAGTTGAGGTTAATAAGCTATTATTTTGAACAAGAATAGATGGTTTTAATAAAACTATTTTTTACCTTTACGGAACGCCTTTACAATATGGTGAGTTTCCCGACTAAGGATTTCCCAAAGTCGGTCGAAGCGAGTTTCCAGGAACGCGGCGTCCCTTAATTGCTTAACATTGACGATGTTTTGTTCGTTTTCCAGGGTTTTGATACTTTTTGTGGATGCAATAATTAATGCTATTTGCAGCAACTTGTCTTCTGCGCAGTATCGTCTATCATGGTTTGATGAAGTATTGACCTCTTTACTGTAATAGCGAGTGTCATATTCAAGCATGGTTTCATTAACTAATGGTTTTATCATTTTGATAAATTGTTGCCGTCGAGCGACACCCACGATAGGAGAATCAGCTCCATTACTTGACGATATTTTCCTGACTACTTTGCTCTTATTGATTTGATCATTAACATTAACAGCCGACAAAAAGCTTGAGATATCTGATCGCTCTTCTTCTAATTTCAAGCCAAAGAAGTCATCAAGTTTTAACATAATTTAGCCATATTATCGGTTTATCACTCAATTAAGTTGAAAATTAATCGATATGCTTTTTTGAAAGTATAGCAGAGAAACGCTAAAAGATTGATATCTCTAAGAAAATAGACTTTGTATGGCATTCGTCCTATCCATCGGGTAGGCCACACCGCGCTCCTTGGCTCATTGGCATACCACCCATCCTTGGGCATAAAAAAGGCCGGTATTAACCGGCCTTTTTTATGAATCAAATTAAAAAAAAACTTTTTATTTCTTCTTAAGATCAAGCTTTTCCTTAATACGAGCAGATTTACCACTCAATTCACGCAAGTAATATAACTTGGCTTGACGAACATCACCACGTCTTTTCACAGTGATGCTATCGATCATTGTGCTGTAAGTTTGAAAAACACGCTCAACGCCTTCACCGTAAGAAATTTTTCGTACCGTAAATGCTGAGTTTATTCCTCGGCTTTTTATCGCAATGACAACACCTTCGTATGCTTGCAGACGCTCTCTATCACCTTCTTTTACTTTCACTTGAACAACAACTGTATCACCCGGAGCAAACTCAGGGATTTCTTTAGTCATTTGTTCCTGGTCCAGCATATCAATTAACTTACTCATGCTTCTCTCCTAGGTCTTAAACCAATTTTCAAACTTCAAAATTAAAAACAAAAATTCTAAATATCAATTCGCTTTATAAGCGTTTTTAAACTCGTCCAGTAAACTTTGCTCACTCGCGGTTAAATTCTTTTTGGCCAGTAAATCCGGTCGCTTTAACCAGGTCCTACCGAGCCTTTGTTGCAAACGCCACTTTTCGATGGCTTGATGGTCACCACTTAAAAGTACCGCAGGTACATCTATATCCTGATAATTTTCAGGCCGAGTATAGTGAGGATGATCAAGCAGGCCATCTTCAAACGAATCTTCTATAGCAGAATCACTATGCCCTAAAACTTCCGGCAGTAACCTTGTTACCGCATCAATTAAAACCATCGCGGCTAGCTCACCGCCACTTAAAACAAAATCCCCGAGTGAGATTTCCATATCGACCTGTTTGTCAATCAGGCGTTGATCGATGCCTTCGTACCGTCCCGACAGCAAAATTAAGTGCTGTTCTTGGCTAAGTTGCCTGACCAATGCATGGTCTAATTTTATTCCCTGAGGCGAAAGATAAATAACCTTTGCTTTAGCCGAAAGAGCTGCATGACTTTCCTTTGCAGCTTGTATCGCTTGTTGCAAAGGTTTTACCTTCATCAACATGCCCGGACCGCCACCATAGGGTCGATCATCAACGGTTCTATGTCTATCCTCGGTAAAATTTCTTGGATTAATGCAATCAAGACTTATTTTATTTGTCTTTACTGCACGGCCAACAACCCCGTAATCACTGATCGCGTTAAACATTTCTGGGAACAAGCTAATCGAACTAAAACGGATGGCGCAGTTGCCATCATTTTGTTGTTCCTTAGTCAAAGCCTTGTCGTTAATCGAAGTCTTCATTCCAATCAACCTTTATCAATCCTTGCTCAAGATCAATTTTTTTGACCACGCTATCAATATAGGGGATCAGTATCTCTTTTAATTTATTAGCTTGTGCTCTCTTTGCTTCAAGCTTTACCACAATCACATCATTAGCGCCTGTGGCCATCATCGAAGAAATGGTTCCAAGAACCGATCCTTTGAGGTCAATTACTTTCAATCCTTGCAAATCTCGCCAGTAAAAGTCGTCTTCCGCGAGTTCTTTTAACTGACTTTCATCGATTGCAATATCGCATCCTATTAAGGCATGTGCTTTGTCGGGATCATCAACACCTTTTAATTGAGCGACAATCGTTTTTCCCTGTTTACGACCTTTTATAAAAGGGACTGAATGCCAGCCGTCTTTCTTTTTGATAAACCAGGGTGTGTACTCTAGAATATTGTTTCTTGGTTCGGTATGGGAAAAAACTTTTACCCAACCATGTACACCAAAAACTCCGGAAATCTGGCCGATTACTATCGGTTTATTTACCGGAGTTAAAGTATTCATTGTCTACTAAACTAGCCTGCTAACTTATTTTTAAGCCAACTTAAGTTTTAAGCAGCTTTATGATCTTTTATCAATTTCTTAACCCGGTCACTCATTTGAGCGCCTTGACCAATCCAATGATCAACACGAGCGTTGTCAACACGGATGCGCTCTTCCTGACCAGTTGCTATAGGGTTAAAGAAACCAACTCTCTCGATAAAACGACCATCGCGGGCATTTCGCTTATCGGTAACGACCATATGATAAAATGGACGTTTTTTTGAGCCACCACGGGCTAAACGAATGGTAACCATGCGTTGCAAATCCTCTAAATTCTTGGTATTGATGTCTGTAAAGTTAAGCATCTTTTAAACAAAATTAAGACGCTGACTGACCCTTTTTGGCCAGTGAACTTTCGCTCAGAGCACAAAGGACGCGCATTTTATCGCTAAACGCACCATTTGGATACCTTTTTTAGGCTTAATTCGACTGTTTTTTGTAGTTTTTTTGTTCAAAACCGATTTTTGGCCTTTTTACCCCCTAACAAGCAAATTATTTGGTCAAAGGTAATGTTGTAACGATTCAGATTGCCTCCAAAATTAGTCAATTTGAGGCAAAAAACAAACAGC
>CAZOBX010000102.1:3953-11754 GCA_964578045.1 uncultured Kangiella sp.
TCTATTTCAACAGTCACGAAAACTGGCATTGAAGAATTAATCAACAAAATAGGACTGGGGTACGTTCCAGATTACCCCTAAAATTAGTCAATTAGAGGCGGAAAATGTGCGCATACTTGATTATGTAATCATTTTTGAACGAAGAAGTGGCTAATTTTAGGGGCAATCTGGAACGTTACTACCCCATTGGGGGCATTCCGCCGCCCGGTGGCATCATTCCTTTCATACTGCGCATCATTTTCATCATGCCACCTTTACCTTTCATTTTCTTCATCATCTTTTGCATTTGCTTAAATTGTTTAAGCATGCGATTTACATCTTGTATTTCCGTACCCGAACCGCCGGCTATCCTTCGTTTTCTTGAGCCTTTAATCATTTCTGGAAAGGCTTTTTCTTTGGTTGTCATTGAATTAATGATTGCTTCCATTCGGATAGTCACTTTGTCATTAAGCTGATCTTTGGCTGCTTGCGGCACGTTGCCCATACCTGGCAACTTATCCATCATCCCAGTTAAACCGCCCATGCTTTTCATTTGAACTAGTTGCTCTCTAAAGTCCTCCAAATCAAAGCCTTTCCCTTTTAAAACTTTTTTGGCGAGTTTTTCAGCTTTTTCTTTATCAACGGTTCTTTCAACTTCTTCGATTAATGACAGAACGTCGCCCATGCCCAGGATTCTGGAGGCAATCCTTTCCGGATGAAAAGGTTCTAGTGCATCCAGTTTTTCTCCCATCCCAATAAACTTGATCGGTTTACCAGTAATGTGGCGAATAGAAAGCGCCGCGCCGCCTCGAGCGTCACCATCTGCTTTTGTCAAAATCACGCCGGTTAACGGCAGAGCGTCATCAAATGCTTTGGCGGTATTGGCTGCATCCTGACCGGTCATACTATCAACCACAAACAATGTTTCTGCTGGAGAGATCGCTTTATGCAAAGATTTAATTTCGTCCATCATCTTGTCGTCAATCGCCAGCCGGCCAGCCGTATCAACTATCAGCACATCGGCAAACTCCTTTTTTGCCTGCTTGATAGCCGCTTTGGCGATATCGATTGGTTTTTGCTCAGTGGTACTTGGAAAGAAAGAGGCACCAACTTCTTCAGTCACTCTTTGTAACTGTTCGATCGCAGCGGGACGGTAGACGTCAACACTTACTAACATGACAGACTTCTTTTCACGCTCGATTAAGTATCGCGCCAGCTTGGCACTCGAGGTCGTTTTACCGGCCCCCTGCAGACCGGCCATTAGTACGATTGCCGGCGGTTTAGCTCTCAAATCCAAGGTTTGATTGGCATCTCCCATAGCAGCAACCATTTCACTTTGCACTATCTTGATGAATGCCTGTCCCGGAGAAAGGCTCTTTTTAACTTCTTTACCCAGTGCCCGATATTTGATTTTAGTGACAAAATCTTTCACCACAGGTAAGGCCACGTCAGCTTCAAGCAGTGCCATACGGACCTGACGTAAGGTCGCCTGAATATTATCTTCAGTAATACGTCCTTTGCCACCAATTTTCTTAAGAACTTTATTTAAACGGTCAGTTAAATTATCAAACATAATGAAGTCTCAAAAGCTGAGGGGATGATCTGTAAATTTAGACCGGTATTATAGCGAGATAATTCAGGCTAACAAGCTTTATACCCTGTTACATCAAAATGAAGGTTTACTCTCAAACATAGCTAGTTAATAATGACTGAAATCGCAGCTAAGTTATTCTTAACTATTAAACCTAAGGATTGAACGATTGAATTTAGTTTGGTTAGAGCTCACAGGATTTGCGCTTTATTGTGGCATTCTCGTATATGCTTGGTTGCGTCTGTCAAAAAATGCCACCTTAAGCCGTCACACATCCACGATATTATTCATCGCTATACTACTGCATGGTCTGGTGGCTTATCTCAATATAGATAGTGAGCGAGGTCATGATTTCGGATTGTTTAATATTTTCACCATGACCACCTGGCTCACCATGATCTTGGTTTATTGGAACTTAATCAAGCATCAAGCCTATGCGCTCCTTATGGTTTCATTGCCGATTGCTGCAGCCAGTTTATTGGAAGTTGCTGTATTTGATGGAGTAGCTCCAATTAGCCTGGAAGGTAAATTCCTTGATATTCTGCACATCCTACTTGGAATAAGCGCTATGAGTATTTTAATGCTGGCGGCTTTACAAGCGATTTTAGTTTTGTATATTGATAAAGGTCTAAGGCATCACCCGGCTGCGATCCATCCATGGTTAGGTCCACTGCAAAGTATGGAACGATATTTAATACAATTATTGTCCAGCGGTTTTTTGTTGATGTCACTGGCGCTGATATTAGTCTTATTCCTACCCTATGAAGCAAAACAACAGCAAGTCCTGCACAAGATAATCTTAACGATTCTCTCCTGGGCGGTACTTGGAACACTGTTATTTGGTCATTACAAGCGAGGTTGGCGAGGCGTTTTTGCAGCCAAATGGACTTTAGTCGGCGTTTTCTTGTTGTTATTGGGCTATTTTGGCAGTAAATTAGTGATTGAGTTTATCCTTTGAATTTGACTAACTAACCTCAGCTCTGGATAAGAAAGGCCAAAAACTGTTAATTTTTTGCTGGGTTACCCGTAAATCAAAATAATCGGGGCAAAATGGTTGAGTTAAATTTAGGCCAGTTCAACTATTTTAGTGGCTATTAAGGCGAATTTGCGCAGCAATAGCAGGCTATTGGAAGCTAGTTCAACGAACAGAGCCGCTAAAATAGTTGTGCTGGGTGGTTTTTCTTATCCAGAGCTGAGGTTAACTTTTAACAACTCATACAGAGATCTAAATACTTGAACACCATTTCAACCTTTGCTTTGTCTATTATATTGCTGGTCTTAATATTGCTCTCGGGTTTCTTTTCCAGCGCGGAAACCAGCTTGATGTCACTCAATCGTTATCGACTTAAGCACTTAGTTAAAAATAAACATCGAGGCGCTAAATTAACTCAAGCACTACTTGCCCGACCTGATCGACTCATTGGTCTAATATTGATAGGTAATAACTTCGTCAATATTCTCGCTGCCTCGATTGCAACTGTCATCTGTGTACGGCTATGGGGTGATTTGGGTTATGCCATTGCCACTGGCGCATTAACTATTATTATTCTGGTTTTCGCCGAAATTACCCCAAAGACTCTTGCCGCGCTTTACCCAGAAAAGGTGGCGTTTCCTGCCGCTTATATTTTAACTCCGTTGTACCGCCTTTTTTACCCACTAATTTGGATGGTAATAAGTCTAACTAACGGATTACTAAAGCTTTTTGGTGTAGATATCGATGAGGCAAAAGAGCACAGTATCAATACAGAAGAGCTTAAGATCATTGTTAATGAAGCGGGAGCGCTTATTCCCAAACGCCACCAAAATATGTTGCTGAGTATTCTGGACCTGGAAAAAGTAACCGTTGAAGACATTATGATCCCTCGTTCTGAGGTTTCAGGCATAGACTTAGAAGATGATTTAGATGAAATCATTGAGCAACTACGAAGTGCAGTACATACCCGGCTTCCGGTATTTAACAACGACATCGATAATGTTGTTGGATTTCTGCATGCTCGCCAGGTGATAAGACTAATCTCAAAAAATGAAGATGAATTGACCCTGGAGTCTATTCAGGAAGCCATGACTGCGGTAAATTTTGTTCCTGAAGGTACCCCATTAAATACTCAACTTCTTAATTTTCAAAGAAAAAAATCGAGAATTGGACTCGTAGTCGATGAATATGGCGATATTCAAGGACTAGTTACATTAGAGGACATATTGGAAGAAATTGTCGGCGAATTTACTACCGATTTTGCAGCAATCAGTAAAGATATTCAGATTGAAAAAAATGGTAGTATTATTATCGATGGTAGCACAACGATAAGAGAGATCAATCGTTCATTAAACTGGGAAATGCCAACTGATGGACCAAAAACTCTCAATGGTATTATTCTGGAGCATCTGGAGTCAATTCCGCAGGCTGGCACCGGTTTACGTTTGGCAGGCTATCCCATGGAAATCCTGCAAATCAAAACCAATATGGTCAAAAGCGTGCGAATTTGGCCTGATTTGTACCGGCCCGAAACTGCGTCTGAAACGGAATAGTGTCCAGATATCTTGATTTATCGGCCGTCGACTCTTATTTTTCAGATTATTACACTATATGCTAGCTGATAGACTTTGCTTCTACTAGAAATAGTGGTATCTTCGCCCTCTAAGGAGCCTAATCATAAATAATAATCATTCTATGAAAATACTCCGAACTAGAACTTCACGGAGGAAAAACGGTGACGGATAATAATTCACAGTTTACAAATCGTAATAATGAACCGGCCAAAGGATCATATAACAGAAGTGGTCGTTTTTTTTGCCGCAAAGGCAGTTGGTTCTTCAAAACCCGAGAAGCAATTGATTACGGTCCATTTGAGAGCCGTGTCGAATGCCGTTACGCCTACAACGAATTCATCGATGTTGTTTCAGACTCTAACGATTTTCCTTCCGATACTTTTGATTATCAAGATACCAGTTCTAATTGGCAACCGCCAAAAATTAATTTTAGCTAAAATATTCCAGGCCTGACTGTTGTTGATAATAGCGCCATCTTTAATACCACACAGAGAAAAACAACCTCGTAACCAGCGCGTCATAGGAATAAAGCGACTCTAGTCCCGGTGCCGTCTGTTCTCTAATATCCCGAAAATCTTCAAAATCGAACTTTATATAATCCACTGCCAAGTTCACACTGAAGCGGTCGAACGGCCCCCATTCATTGATTTCACGATCATAACTCACTGCCAGGCCAATACTGTCATCGCTGAAAGTACTCATTTCCTTATCTCTAGCCAGAAAATTTTGTGCATCGATCCGTGAGAAAAGGTCACTGTAGAAATCCGCTTTGGTTTGTTCATAATGACGTATTTTGATGTCAAAAATCCAATAATCTCCATAAGGATGAGTATAAGCCAATTCAATATTTCGTGCGGATATGCCCCAAGTATCACCAAATACCCGCGCTTCGGCTTTAATTGCTGCGCGATAAGGTAAATAGTACATGCCCCGTAATGCCAATGCGTCGCTGGTTCGCGTTTCGGGATATAGTTCCGATTGAAAGCTGTACCCGACTGCAGTGGTGGGATCAAGGTATCGTACCGAACGATAAGGATTGTTGAGAAAACCAGTATCTGTGATTGTTTCCCAGGAAAGACCAATCAGGCTATTCTTAGTGATTACTTGTGAAACTCCAAAACGAAATTGCTTGCGAGTCACATCTTCCGCAAAATCTTCCTCGCCACGTTTGCCAACTACATCCCATCCTTTAGAAAAACCCGCACTAATAGTGGTCAAATCACCGAAAAAATCCTGAGTAAAATCAAAGCTCGCGTTTCTTGCAGAATAGTCAGTTTCATCACTTTGACCATAGTTAAACGTGAGAACTGTTTTATCTCGAAGGTAGGAAATATTTACTGAACTTTCAATCCGTTGTTCAGTATAAGCGCTAGCAGTTGTCACAACATCTATCGAAGCGCTACTAACGTTGTCGACATAATAGTTGGCCGCAATAGAAACCGTGTCTTTGAACGATTTTCTTACTAAAATAGACGGCCCATCAATCACCACACCACCACCGTCAAAGCGGTGGTACAAAATATCCGCCCGATCTTCCGGCAAAACTGCCGCGTAGATCGTTTGAAAAATTGCCTGAGAGAGGGTAAAAAATAAAACACCGAGTATGAAACGTGAGAGCCTGTTAGTTACAACCACAACCACCTCCTGCACTGCCTTCCGCACCGCGAGCACTTTCTCTTGCCTGACGCACGTGGTGCATGTAATTATCAGACACGGGATCTCGACCAAAAAAAGTAATTGGATCTGCAAGGTTTTGCCGCTCATAGGGTTTTACCCATGGCTCGATACTCGAGCAAGCTGATAAAAACAATATTAAAACGATAACGGCAGTGGTTGGCAGTGAACGAGAGGCTGTCATTTTACTCTCTCATAAGCGCTTTTATTTGTTTACGGTAATCGTCTTCGTAGCCAGATTTATATCCTTCATGGAGATGTCTGACATTTCCATCTTTATCGATTATTACCGTACTGGGCATGGCTTGTACGCCGTATTGGCTGCTCACTTCGCCTTTAGGATCGTATAAAACGGGGAAACTTACCGGAGTGTCTTTTAGATAACTGATCGCTTTACTGGACTTTGCGTCTAGATTTACACCAAGTACAGAAAACCCTAAGCTTTTGTATTTATTGTGTATTTCATCCAAAATCGGCATTTCCTGGCGGCAGGGACCGCACCAACTCGCCCAAAAGTTAAGCAACACCACCTGTCCCCTGAGATCTGACAAGCGTACATTTTTACCGTCACGGCTTTTCAAAGTAAAATCAGGAGCAGCGGTTTTAGCGTTTGCAATTGCGGAAAAAGCCAGGCTGCAAATAAACGAGAATAATGCAAATTTAACTAACAACTTCATGATTGTGATTCCTAAGTCTTTTAATGTGTGATGAGATTTTTGTAGCAAACAATGGTCTCATGATTATAGACAATTACTAAAAATATATTGTGATGCTGGTAGAAATTTCGAGATCACTGGCGGTTTTTGCAGTGCCAAGTAATTCAATATCGTACAAATGATCTTTTAATGTGAGATGTACGGCTAACCAATCTGTAAACAAAACACGATACCCGCCGCCTACCATGATAGTAGAACGCTGCTCGCCGGCAAAATCAGTACTTCCTAACGCCGTTAACAGGTATAACGAGCTAGTAAAAGCAAGGTCGTCGCCGATAAACCCTTCTCCAGGCAACAGATTAAATCCGAGGCCAAGATTAAACTGAGTGTATTCCCGTTGTTCGTCAGTCAATAGAATGATATTCCCATTTAAACGCTCAAAACTGGAAAAACCAGCGGTTGCCTTAGCATAGCTGGCCTCAACAAAAAAATCTTCCGTCACATGATAAGCGAATCGAGCGCCCACTAACTCGGTTGTGCCAAAATCTTCAATACTGATAATTCCGTAATAGGCACCAAGTTCCCAGTTTTCAGTATCGATCGCTTCTCTTTCGACCTCCCGCCGTTCGACTTTCGGGTCAAAAATACTACCTATTTCATCCGATTTTTTTTCATCCTGCTTGCTTTCGGCGGCCCACAAAGGAGCAGCCAAAAAGCTAGCCAAAATAATTGCACAAAAGCCGGTTGTTAGTTTTAGAAAAATACGCTGAATCCTAATTTCCATTCTTCCACTTCGTCGTTGTCGTTTCTACTGGTTAATATTGTATAGCTAGTGTATTCCACTCTGATAAAAAATTGTCTGGAAACATAAGCTTTGATGCCTAATCCTACATTAACTATTTCGTCGGTTCTATCTTGTGTTTGAATTAAGGTGGTAAAAGGACGTGTTTGGATAATTCCCGTACCAAATTTTACAAAAGGTGATACTCGCCATTCAGGAAAAGGTTGGTGAAGCAAACTGATATTAGCATGACGTATATCTGCAACATTACCCAACGCTTGTGAAATAGATAACTCGGTGCTCAAATTTTCAGTAAAGTTCCAGCCTCCGTACAAGGTCAAGCTGGTTGCACCACCAAAATCGCCTCCCATTACTCCCGCTTCCCATGCTCGATCGGTAAAATCTTGCAGCTGATAATTTCCCGCATCAAATTGCTGATCGTCAGCTAAAAGTGTTTTTTGCATGGTATCTTCATGCACCCACCCCTCGTGTCCTGTTGCTGAACGAACTTTAAACCACTGAGTCTTTTTTTTAATCAACAGAAGCAATTCTCCTTTTTCCACAATATGGAAA
>CAZOBX010000102.1:11764-19000 GCA_964578045.1 uncultured Kangiella sp.
TAACCGCGGCCAGGTCCAGTATGAAATTCAATAAAAGGCTCTGCCACTTTTACTCTCTGGTATTCATCCTCTTCATCAGCTAAAACGCTGCTTGGTAGGAGAGAAACCAATAATAAGTAAACTAGCGATACTTTTATAATAAGTCTAAATCTTTGCAAGGTTGTTATTATTCCCTAATGGCACTAGTTCAATCTAGATTAGTTTTGTGGCACGTCGAACGGATTATTATAGTATTGGCCGCCAATGTCCAACCATTCCGACAGCAACTTCAATTCCGCTTCATTTAACCGTCCTGAATGGGTCCCGCCAGCTGCAAAAATGTTAAAAAATCGACCGCTATTATTTGCCGCAGAGACATTCATGCTTGCTGTTACTGGCACTGTTTGCGTCACAGGGATCGGGTCACCATTAGGGTCAAGTATCAGATTACCGTTTTCGTCAACTTCAAATACCGGATTGCCATTACCATCAAACACAGGAACCAGCTGATCGATTAATGCGCCATTTATAACCTCGACAGCATTATCGCCAAACATCAGTTCACGATAAGACACCAGATGTTCAGGTTCATCAGCAGAAACATTGCCCACCAGTTCTAACTGGCCGCCAGGGACCTGAGCAACTCCCATTTCATCAACGCCATTGTGGCATACAATACAAGTGTTATCAGTGACTAGATTACCCATTGCGTCAAATATTTGCCTTGAAACCTCCCAAATAGGTTGAATTTCATCTACATAATTAATCGAAATACGACACAGTGCGGTCCAATTGGTTTGACAACCCGAGGTAGTAGGCGCAGGAGAATTAAGATCAGAATAATTATAAATAATATCCTGATTAACCACGCTGATTGCTGGATCCGTCCAATAGTCGGTATAGTTAATGTTGACCGATAATGACTGGAAACCGTTAATACGATTATTAACTTGCGCCATGGTTTCACCCAGATCAGCAAAAAGTGCAGGATTTGTGTTTGGAAATGGCACTCCGGTAGCTGGCGCGCCCAGATTAGGCGAAGCGGGTTCAGCGTCGTATCGGCCATGCGGCAGTTCGCTGTTACTGGTATGGCAGCCATGGCATTGCTTAATTTCACCAGCTTTAACTGTCATCCAGTTTTGATGTCTTTCTGTTATTCGTCGACCATTAGCATCCAGAATACTTAGAGCAAATGCAACATTGGCGGGTACTTTGAACATTGCCGAACCATCCGGCTCCACCACTGCGTAACCTAATATGTCTTTCATCAATTGACTACGATCTCGTCCAAAAGCGGTATTATCGAGTTCAACCAAATCTTCATCGGGTATCGAAACAGCCTTCACCACTCGAATAAATCTCGCCGGTCTGTCAGCCGCAGTAGCCTGAAGCGGGTCTGCCATGGCGCCGATACCTAACGGACTAACGTCAATTCCATCAAAGTCATAGACACTTTCTATGTGAACCACACCCACATTCTCACTCACTAAACTGGTGTCGGCCGTTGGCTCGCTATCCGGTATTACTACCCCTAAGTCTCGTGGAGACATGGCAACAATTTCGTGGACAACGATTCCCTCTACCCCTACGATTATAGGGATTTGGGTACCTTCAGTGGGGTCAAAACTCCAAATTCCATAGAGCGGCGGTGCTTCTTCCGAGCCCACCAGGTCAATAGCTTCTTGAGTACAGGCCACAATAATTGGATTATCTAGCGCGTCAACATCATTGAGTCTACACGGCGTCCAGCTAACTAAAAATCGACCAGAACCATCAAAAAGCGGATATACATTGGCATAACGTCCACCAATAGAGGGCTGATCATCAGTTCTAACAGAAAATGGTGTAGCACTCACTTGGGCGGGACCTGCGGTACCTGAGGCTGCATCTGTGGTTTGGTTTATTTCGGTAAAGTTCTCCCAGTCAATAAATGCTAAATCACCGCCTAACCGAATGGAGCTTTCTGGTCTTAATTTAACTAAAATTCGTCCATCGGGCCCTTGTCTGGCTTGCATAAATTCTATCCGGGTACCGTCTGTACCGGTATCATGAGAATGAAAACCATACAGAAATTCCAACCCTGTGCCATCAGGGTTTATCTGATATAAACTGATTTCATCGTTATTGGCAGCATTATCCCACCGACTAAATACAATTTTGCCATTAGTGAGTACGCTTGGAGCGAGATCGTGACTTTGGTTGAAGGTGATTTGGGTAACGTCACTGCCGTCAGCATTCATCACATGTAGCGCCAAAGTCGCAACGTTTTGATCTTCATCAAAAGCATCAAACTGCGGTTTTCCTTCATCGAGTAAAATGGCTTTGGCTAGTCTTTGTCGGGTCGAAGTAAAAACAATCCGACCATCAGGTAAATAATGTGGTGATATATCTTGGCCTTCTTCGGCGGAAATATCGGAACTAATAATGCGCCGGATTACCTGAGTAGTACGATCGTATTCCCATATGTTCCAGGTTGGCTGGTCTTCTTCATCAGCATCTTCAATTTCTGGTGCTCTAAGCGCAAACACTAGGAAGTTTCCATCATAGGAAACATCCACATCCTTTACATCAAATAAAGCACCCTCTTCAAATAGACCTTCAGTGATATTGGTTTCTGTAGCGCTGGGGGTCGCTCTATCACGAATAAAAAGATTCGCGCCCGGGAAAAAATTGATCGGTTCTCGCAAAATCTCTTCGGCGGGTGTTTCAATATCATTATCGTCAACCTCAACCGGAATGGGACGTTTGACATAAGCAATGGGAAAGTCGACTACTACCGGGTCATCATCCTGACCTGAACCTTCAACCGAAGCCCCACCACTTGTGCAACTTGAAATAAAACTAAAAGCTATCGAAAAAATAACCAGTCGGCTTAAAATTTTCATACTTTAACCTGCGATATATGCAATAAAACTAATAAAACAACCGACTTCCGAGACAGTTATTCGCTGTCAATATGACGACATTGCCCTGCTTGTCAACTTAATAGACCGTCGGTCTTAATCGATATCATAAACTATTTACTTATCGTCAAGAATCCAAACATCTTGCCGATAGGCTTTCTATCTCGGTTGACATATTTGATAGTTTTATTATTAATTATTCAAATTTTGATTTCTGTGCGAGGCTTCACGAAAACTTAATTTCAACTGAGTTATTATCGAAAACAACTATGGGACAGCTCTGCGAGACCCTGTGACCAAAATTTTAGTACTGTTTGTGTATCAAGTCAGGTCATATTCTGCAGAAATGACTGGATAACACAACCATATTATAGCTGCTTTTAACAACAATCTACCGGGTATTTATTATGGCCAAAGGTTTAGCATTAGAAAAAAGACCATTAAAGATGGCGAATTTGTTATTGGGTTTAGGTTTGTCAATGCTCGTTTCACAAGCAGGCATTGCCGGTCCCAGAGAACAGGCCAAACGAATCCACGACCGATTAGCGGGCGTGCCTCCTACTGCAGCCGTATTGGATGCGATGGAAGTTGACCTGATTAATAGTGACCAGATTGGCGCCGCTTACAGAGCGATGGACCATTCCGCTTTCTATTCCGTCACTTTGAAGAATTTTGTCACCCCTTGGACCAATGAAGCGCAGACCGTGTTTGCGCCATTTAATGACTATACGGCAACGGTCATTGGTATGATCAGAGACGACATCGATATTCGTGAAATGTTATCTGGCGATATTATTTATACGGGTAGTGCCGCCGGATTACCCGCCTATTCAAATTCAAACAATGATCACTACGAAGCCATGGAAGACCAGGCATTGGACTTACAAGCAGTCCTACAACAGTCAACACAATCCAGCGTAACGGGTATAGAGGCCAATGCAACCGCCGGCGTTCTTACCACCCGCGCAGCCGCGAAAGCGTTTTTAATTGATGGGACTAATCGAGCACAATTTAGATTCACTCTGATTAATCACCTGTGCGGTGATTTAGAACCTCTAAAAGATATTTCGAGAGCCGCTGACAGGATTAGACAAGATGTTGCTCGTAGTCCGGGAGGCGACAGTCGGATTTTTAATAATTCCTGCTACGGTTGTCATGCAGGTATGGATCCAATGATTCAATCCTTTGCCTATTACCACTATCAATACGATGTTGACACTGACCCAGATGGCGAAAACGGACAACTGGTATACAATGCCGCCGGCACAACAGATCCTGTAACTGGCACTCGTGTCCAGGCGAAGTATTTTAATAACAACGCCAACTTTCCACATGGATTTATTACTACCGATGATAAATGGGACAATTATTGGCGTTTAGGAGTAAATACCAATATCGGTTGGGATGCAGCGCTACCTGGCAGTGGAAATGGCGCTAAAACAATGGGCCAGGAGCTCGCTTATAGCGCTAAATTTGCTCAGTGTCAGGTTGAAAAAGTTTTTGCCAATGTCTGTTTAAGAAAACCAGGTAATCAAGCCGATCGTACTCAAATAGCCAATATGATTACATCACTTTCAGACAATAATTATCAGCTCAAACAAACGTTTGCTGAATCAGCTGTTTATTGCATGGGAGAATAAAATGAAAATTACATCAAAAAAGAACCTCAAAAATCTATTTTCCCAACCGGTCGTAACCTCTTCAGTACTTGGGTTAGCTCTATTGTTTGTTTCAGCTTGTTCAGGCGGAGGAGCGGAAGTCGAAGAAAACCCCGTACAAGCACCGCCTCCCTCAAGCAATTATTCGGGACCACCGCCCGATACCGATGATGTGCAATCTTTCAAACTGGCTGTTTGGGATAACTTATCTGATTCCAACCGGTGTGGACAATGTCACGGTGTAGGACAAGTGCCTGATTTTGTTAATTTAGACGATATTAATATTGCATACGCAGCCGCCAATACCATTGTCGATTTATCTTCACCAAAAGATTCTCGTATGGTCACTAAGGTCGGTGGTGGTCACAATTGCTGGCTAAGCAGTGACAGTGCCTGCGCGGATACTGTTACCAGTTATATCACCGCTTGGGCTGGTGACGCTGCGGGAAGTAGCAGCAGTATCACTCTGGAAGCGCCACCAATTAAAGATCCGGGCGATAGCAAATCGTTTCCTGATGACTCTACTGCTTTTGCGGAAACGATTCATCCAATATTAACGACCAACTGTGCGGGTTGTCATACTGATTCTGCAGCGACACCAATCGCGCCGTTTTTTGCTCAAGCCGATGCTGATGTGGCTTATGAAGCTGCCAAATCAAAAATCGATTTAGATACACCCGCTAACTCTCGATTTGTAGTAAGACTTAGAACCGAATTTCATAACTGCTGGACGGATTGCGGGTCCAACGCGACTGAAATGGAGAATGCTATTATCGCTTTTGCAGACCAAATTCCGTTAACTGAAGTAGATCCAGCGTTGTTAAAGAGTAAAGCATTGTTTCTCACCGACGGAATTGTTGCCAGTGGTGGTGGACGTTATGACGCCAGCGCTATCGCAGTCTGGAATTTCAAAACAGGCAACGGAGATACCGCGTTTGATACCAGCGGTATTGAACCAGCGATTCACTTAACCTTGACCGGCAGTTATAGTTGGGTCGGTGGTTGGGGAATTCAAATTGTAGACGGTAAGGCTCAAGGTTCGACCGCATCAAGTAAGAAATTACACGATTTAATCACCTCGACAGGTGAATACTCCGTTGAAGCATGGGTTGTACCGGCTAATGTGACCCAGGAAGGACCTGCAGGGATCGTCAGTTACTCAGCAGGAACCACAGCAAGAAACTTTACTCTTGGTCAAACACTTTATAATTACAACTATTTAAATCGCAGCAGCGAAACCGACCAAAACGGTGAAGCCGATGTGTCGACGGATGATGCCGCTGAAATATTGCAAACCTCCTTGCAACACGTGGTGGCCACTTTCTCACCAACTGAAGGACGTAAGATTTTTGTGAACAGTATCTTGGTCGCCGCTGAAACGGACAATGCTGATTTTGAAACTGGCGGAACGTTAAATGACTGGAACGATACCTACGCATTTGTTCTTGGCAATGAAGTCTCATCAGACAGATTGTTCGCCGGTACCTTTAGAATGGTAGTGATTCACAATCGAGCTTTGACACCAGAACAAATTATTCAAAATTATGATGTGGGGGTTGGCGAAAAATTCTTTATGTTATTTAGCATTTCACACTTAGTTGATTTGCCAGATTCTTATGTGATGTATGAAGTCAGTCAATATGATAGCTACAGTTATCTGTTTGCCGAACCGACCTATATCAACTTGAATAGCGATGCGGTTCCAGACAACATTGATATGGAAAAATTTCGAATAGCCATTAATGGTAAAGAAGCCATTACTGGTCAGGCCTACAGAAATTTAATCGCCAATGCCAATGCCACCGATTACAATAGTGAAACCGGTCAGTTATTATCCAGACTAGGCACCGTAATTAATTTAGAAAAAGGCCCTGAGAGCGATGAATTTTTCATCACTTTCGAAAAAATTAATGGTCAGGAAAATCCCTTTGTGGAAGCACCGGTGCCGCCTCCTGCAACACCAGTTGATTTAGCCGATCGTCCCGAAATCGGGATTAGAGACTTCGCAGAGGTCAACGCCACCATGTCACAAGCAACCGGCATTAGTATGGCCAATCCTGATGTGATGGCAACCTATCTGGCAGTGAAACAGCAATTACCAACTTTAACCGACATCGACGTATTTGTATCTTCGCAGCAAATGGGCGTTACCCAACTTGCTATTGAATATTGCAATGCCCTGGTTGATGATTCCAGCGCAAGAGCCAGTTACTTTAGCGGGTTTGATTTTAATGCCGCCGCCAATGTCGCGTTTGACTCGACCGCTAAGAAAGATATTATTTACGATGCTCTGATAGCAAACACGGTAGGTGCTAATTTAACCAGCCAACCGAGCGATGTAGATATCAAAGCCGAGCTAAGTAGTTTAACCGATAAGTTAACCGCTTGCGGAGCAGGCTGTGCATCTGATCGAACAGAAATCGTTGTCAAAGCCGTTTGTGCTGCAACAATTGCTAACGCTGCAATGTTAGTACAATAGGAGTACAAAAATGAGCAAGAAAATAAAAAATCTATCCGTTGACGCCCCTTTACTTCACGCGGCCCATAAAAAACCAGTCACCCGTCGAGATTTTATTTCTCAGGGAATGATGGCCGGCACCGCAAGCGTTGTTGGTCCATCTATCTTGGGATTATTTGCCAACCCACAAAAAGCTCAAGCCGCCTTATCAGCCGATATCGAAGCGTTAAAAACTGCC
>CAZOBX010000103.1:0-1002 GCA_964578045.1 uncultured Kangiella sp.
TTAAGTTTGCTTTCAATAGCTCGCTATTCACGCACAAACTTGCCTTGATAGTCACTAAAAGACTGTTACTGGCCGATGAGCCCTTATTTAATCGGATACGTTAAGGGATTACTGGCTACTCTTATCCCGAGTTGAGATTAAATAATAATCCAGTTGACGGAAATATTTTGGCTAATTTATGGGCTCTTCTTTTTTCAAAATCGCCACCCGACTCTGGTATCGAAAAACCCCCATGGCGTTAGCCTGACCAGGTTTGTTTTCATCGAGTGCAAACCAGATATTATCGATCTTTAAAGTATTTCGGTTGACTCGTTCGATCCTCTTGGTCTTTTTTTTGAATTTTCCTCCGGGATGTTCTAACCAACGATACTTAGCAACTGCATCAATCGCGTCAATGGTCAAACAAAAAGAATAAATCCCATCCCATTGTCCGCACCATTTCCCAACAAAGGAGTGATCGGTAATCTCTTGTCCCATCGCTGGATGAGCCGAAAATAATATTAACAAACAAATTGAACTAAAGAAATTTTTCATAGATTGAAACCTTTTATCGTCGCACCTGGTAATCTACAAACTGATAGTTATAAGGATTCTTGTCATCTGCTAAATGACTCTCATTGGCAGTTTCTATCAGGTTTAGATTTTCAAACTCAGGAAAACGGATATCACCATCAATCTCAAGTTCGATAAAGGTTAGATAGAGATTATCGGCCATTTCAATCATCTGTGAGTACAAAAATCCACCACCGATGATCATGATTTCTTCTACCTCCGATAATAACTCAAGGGCCGCATCGACGGAATTAACCACATCGCAGCCTTCAATTCTATAATCTAGATTACGGCTAATGATGACATTTTGCCGACCGGGTAGTGGTCTGCCAATCGACTCATAAGTTTTCCGCCCCATTACAATGGGTTTTGCCATAGTTACTGCTTTAAAGTGTTTTAGATCGGCCGGTAAATGCCAGGGCATTTTATTATTTTTGCCGATTACGCGAT
>CAZOBX010000103.1:1012-16086 GCA_964578045.1 uncultured Kangiella sp.
CCTTGCGCATCGAGTGCCAACCAAGCACTCCACTCTTTTTCGCCATGGCGGCCACTAAGGATATTTTTGGTTGATTCAATCTCTACACCTTTACTCCACTCCTTTGTAAAGAGGGGGCTCATTTTCTTTTTTCTAGAAATTCGTTACTCGAAACAGTTTTTTTACACGGCTATCGGCGCTTTAATACTTGGATGAGCCTGATAATCAACGATTTCAAAATCTTGGTATTCATAACTGAATAAATCTTTTGGTTTTCGCTTAATATTCAGTTTGGGTAAATCTAAGGTCTCTCTGGATAATTGCTCTTTCGCTTGTTCGAAATGATTCGAATACAAATGCACATCACCGCCACTCCAGATAAATTCGCCTACATCCAAATCACATTGTTGTGCGATCATATGAGTCAGCAATGCGTAAGAAGCAATGTTAAATGGTACGCCTAAGAAGATATCACAGCTGCGCTGATAGAGCTGGCAAGAAAGTTTTCCGTTAGCTACATAAAACTGAAACATGGAATGACAGGGTGGTAATGCCATTTCATCAGCCACACCAGGATTATAAGCGACCACCAACATTCGGCGGCTGTCCGGATTATTTTTGATCGTTTCAACCACATTGCTAATTTGATCGACAGTGGAACCATCCGGCTTTTTCCAGCGTCGCCATTGTTCGCCGTAAACAGGCCCTAAATCGCCATTTTCATCGGCCCATTCATCCCAGATTTTAACGCCATTATCTTTCAGATATTGGATATTGGTATCACCATTTAAAAACCATAACAGCTCAATCATGATTGAACGTATGTGCAGCTTTTTAGTAGTGGTTAATGGAAAACCTTGTTGCAGATCAAAACGCATTTGATAACCAAAAACACTTCGAGTGCCGGTGCCGGTGCGATCGTCTTTATCGGCGCCGTTATCTAAAACGTGTTGGAGCATGTCTAAATATTGTTTCACTGCTTATTACCTTAAGTATAAATTCCTCCCCCTTTTTCGAAGGGGGATTGAGGGGGATTTTTCAGAGTTTGATACTTTTTAATCTACCCAATACTTTACCCGTAATTATTCAAATCTCGCCTACCAAAAGTAGGTCCCTTGAGGGAGCCCCTCGGCAATTGCTCCATGCATCGCCTAAAAGCGCCTACTTTTGGTGCCCTACTAAGCTACATCCCTGTGCGATCTTTTTCAAAGAGGGAGACAGAGAGCAATTTATCGGGCTCTTTTATAAGCCCATATCATCAAACCCAATCCACCCAGGATCATTGGCAAGGATAATAATTGCCCCATCGAAATGTATTCAGCCATCGCCCTTAAATGATCATCTGGCTCTCTAAAATATTCCACGATAAATCGAAAGCTGCCGTAACCGAGTAAAAATAATCCACTAACCGATAAAACCGGTCTCGGTTTTTTGCTATAGAAATATAACATCACGAAAAGTACTATGCCCTCTAAAGCAAATTCATAAAGCTGAGAGGGGTGTCGGTAGTCTCCTCCGGGGGCATTAGGGAAAATCATCGCCCAAGGCACCGATTCGACATCAGTGGTTTTTCCCCACAGCTCGCCATTTATGAAGTTGCCTAACCGCCCTGTGGCTAATCCTATCGGCGCCATTGGCGCAAAATAATCGGCGACGGTTGTAAAAGGTTTTTTAGTTTTCCAGGAAAAATACCAGAAAGACCCTATTACTCCGAGTAAACCGCCGTGAAATGACATACCGCCGTCGTAAATTTTAAAAAGGTAAAGGGGATCTGCTAGGAAATAATCAAAATGATAAAACAAAACGTAACCCACCCGGCCACCAACAATGACCCCCAGGAAGGCGTAGAATAAGAAGTCACTCACCTGATCGGTATTAAACGGCGCATCAGGCAATTTAGAACGTCTGGTACCTAGCAGCCATGCGCCGGCAAATCCAGCAAGATACATTAACCCATACCAGTTAAGGCCTATCGGTCCATAAATTTGAAAGATAACGGGGTCAATATTCGGAAATTCCATTGGCAATTCTTATCATGATGCGGAAAACCATTGACTATAAATGATTTGGCCGCTGGTGAGAATTAAAAATAGGGCGAATACCCGTTTAAGCAGTATTTCCCGAATAAAATGGGCGACTTTTGCGCCCAATGGCGCGCTTAAGCTGGAAAAAAAGACAATACCCAAAAATGCCGGCCAATAGATATAACCGCTGGCGTATTCAATTTGTTGGGTTGCTTGCCAACCCGAATAGATAAAGCCGATACCGCCAAACAGGGCAATCGGAAAACCGCCAGCCGCTGCGGTACCAACCGACTTCACCATCGGTTGACCGCGATAGACCAAAAAAGGTACTAGCACTGAACCACCGCCAATGCCGATCAGGCTTGAAATAATACCGGTGAACTGTCCGTATAAAAAATAAATCAATCCACTGGTGGTTGTTTGTGCTGAGTGGCTTTTGTGCTCAGATATCAGATAGATTGCAGTGAACAGTGCTCCGGCGACAAAAATCAAAACCAGGATCGGGCCTTTGATAATGCCCGCTAATATCGAACCTAGCAACGCACCAAGGATCAACCCCGGAACAGTGGGTTTTAATATGACCCAGTTGATTGCCTGTTTGGTCTGGTGGGCATAGGCAGATGAAAGCGAAGTGACAGAAATACAAGCGAGTGAGGTGCCGACCGAAAAATGCATTAGCAAAGATTGATCAATGTTCACCTGTGGCAAAATCAACAGTAATAGCGGCACCACAACGAAACCACCACCAATGCCTAATAAACCGGCCATAAAACCTGCCAGCAAACCCGTTAATGCAAAAATTAACCAAATGTCCAAATTTAATCCAATCTTATTTGAGCAAAAACGGGTATGTCCTTATAACTTCTTGATAGGGTGATTTTTCGCAAGACTCAATTTCCGGCACGGATAAGGCCACTCAAATCTCGCTGATCAATGGCCTTCAACAGCTCACTTTTTACTTTGGCCTCGGTTTCTAAACCCATCACCTGTTCAGTGATTAGTTGCATTTCTTTGACCGTAAAACGGCTGATGGCTCTTTTCACTTTGGAGAGACTGCCAGCGCTCATGCTAAATTCCCGATATCCAAGTCCAATCAGCAGAATAATCGCTAACGGATCGGCGGCCATTTCTCCGCACACCTGCAATGAGGTAGAGTGTTGTTGGCACTCTTGTACTATCTGCCGCATGATTTTTAAAACTGCCGGTTGAAAGTGGCTGTACAAGTTTTTAAGTCTGAGATTATTTCGGTCGACCGCTAATAAATATTGGATAAGATCGTTGGTACCAATCGAGATAAAATCGACCCGTTTGATGAAACTACTCAATTGGAACACCGCTGAAGGCACTTCAAGAATAATACCAATTTCAGGCCGAATTAATTCGATATCCTTTTCCAGTAATTCTTGCTGAATTTCCGCAAAGGACTGATTGATAAGGCGGTTGCATTCGTCTAGCTCTTCTAAAGTTGATATCATCGGCAGGGCAATTTTTAAATTAGTCAATCCAGCGCTTGCTTTAAACAGAGCGCGCAGTTGTACCAGAAAAATCTCGGGGTGATCGAGAGTCACCCTCACGCCACGCCAGCCTAAAAAAGGATTATCTTCCTTTATATCGAAATAAGAGAGTTGTTTGTCACCACCTATATCCAGCGTTCGAATGGTCACCGGCAGGCCATCGAAGCTTTTGAGAATATCACGATAAATTTTGACCTGGGTCTCTTCAGAAGGAAAATGTTGCTGCATCATAAAAGGGATTTCAGTGCGATAAAGACCAATCCCTTGAGCCCCTGATTTTTGCGCTTTCTCAAAATCAATGCCGGGGGAGGAATTAACTAACAGCTTGATTGGGGTGCCGTCTTTGGTCGCATTAGGATGAGACTGTTCTTTTTCCAGCTCCTCAGAAAATTGTTTCTCTTCTCCAACCAAGGCTTCGTATTGTTTGATCAACATGGGATCAGGAGAGATAAATAGTTGACCGTTGTAGGCGTCAACAATCACGGTTTTACCGTCTAGTCGATTGATCTGGCAAGGGTCCAGTCCCATGATGGCGGGTATACCCAGTGCTTTAGTCAATATAGCAGCGTGCGAAGTGGATGAACCTTTCAAAGACACTACCGCCAGTATATTCTGCAGTGGGATTTCTGCGAGCATTGAGGCTGTTACCGTTTCTGCCACTAAAATGGTGCCAGCTTTTAGTTCATTTTTTAAGTTGTCCTTTCTTATCATATTGGCCAATACGCGATTAGCCAGATCCTCAATATCGTGGGCCCTTTCTCGTAAATAGGCATCTTCCATCGATTGAAAGGCTTTTACATGTCTAAAAATAACGGTCTTTAACGCCGAAGGTGCACAAAATCCCGCATTGATCTGAGTTTCAACTTCTTTTTCAATGCCTGAGGATCCCAAGATCTGCTGATAGGCCTGAAAAAGCGATCGTTCTTGATCTGAGATAAGCCCTTTCATCCGGTTGGACATTTTTTCTAATTGCAGATGGGTACGTTTAACCGCTTTGTGTAATTTTTTGATTTCTGCTGGGATGTCTTGAGTTTTTCTTAACGGAATGCTGGCAATATTGTAAGACGGTGAAATCACTTGAGCGACACCAACTGCCACTCCGCTAGACACAGGAATACCATTAATGCATCTGACTAATTGATTTCTTTCTTCATCATCAATTATCGCGTCGGTTTCTTTGTTGGACAACACGGACGAAATTTGTGCCGCCAGGGTGATCAGAAAAGTTTCTTCGTCTAACTCAAACTGTCGAGCTTGTTTTTGCTGGATCGACAAAACTCCTAAGACTTTTCTCTGATGAATGATCGGTACGCCAAGATAAGCCGAAAAGTCGTCTTCCAGAATTTCTTTATCGTAATGAAACGAGGGATGTAAACTGGCACTGGATAAATGGATGGGTTCTTCACGTTGACCGACAAGACCCACTAATCCTTCATTGAAATCGATGCGCAGTTGGCCAACGCTAGCAGGGTTGAGACCTTTGTTGGCCATGAGTACAAATTGATTGACATCGTAATCAGCAAGAAATACCGAGCAAACTTCAACGTCAAGCGCATTGCAGACATCATTGACGATGAGAGCCAGAACTTGTTGTTGATTTTCTGCCAGGCTAACTGCCTGAGTGATTCTAGATAACTTGCTAAACAATCGTCTACACCCTCCTGACAGCTGTTTTTCCTTGTAACTCGCCGGATTAGTTACATTTCCTTTTTGTTTGCCCTTTACCGTTTATTGCTTCTGTAGGATTTTTTACGTTTTTTACGTTGACGAGCTTGTTGCTCAATGACACACGGCATCAGTTCTACCAAGGCACGTCGATATACATCCCTTTTAAATGCGATGACTTGACGCAGCGGGTACCAGTAATTCACCCACATAAAATGGTCGAATTCCGGATGGCCGGTTTCATCAAAATGTATTGCAGATTCATGACTGGTTAGTCGTAACATGAACCATTTTTGCTTCTGACCGATACATAGGGGTAAGCTGTCCTGGCGGATATAACGATTAGGCAGTCGGTATTTTAACCATTCGTTGGTGGAGCCTAATATCCGAACGTCCTTTTTAGCTAACCCTATTTCTTCTGTCAGTTCCCGGAACATGGCTTGTTCAGCTGTTTCACCAGGATCTACGCCGCCTTGTGCGAACTGCCAGGAGTTTTGTCCTATGCGTCTGGTCCAGAGCAGGTTACCAAAGTCGTTGCATACAATTATGCCGACATTGGACCGAAATCCCTCTGAATCAATCACTTATCGATACCAATTAATACTTTCTTTAACTTATTCAACCACAGAACGTCTAATTCAGCAAATTTCTTTGTTATTATTAGAAAACTAATTAATATTTTATCTCAGCGACAAATGATCACACCGCCTCAAACAATCCAGCAGCTCAATCAACGTGCCCAATATTTAGCCGGTAAAACCATCGGTGAACTGGTTGAGTTATATGCTGATAAAAGTCCCAAGGATCTCAGAGTTGAAAAAGGATGGCAGGGTCAATTTATTGAACGGTGCCTGGGCGCTGATGCGGGAAATCTTTCCAAACCAGATTTTTCACTGATCGACGTTGAGTTAAAAACCCTACCGATTGATTATTCCGGTAACGTACAAGAGTCTACTTACGTCAGTGTGGTAGACATCAACAAGCGGCTTGGGGTGAGCTGGCGACAAAGTGTGGTTTATCATAAATTAAAGCATGTTTTATGGGTGCCAATTGCCAGAAAAAAGGGCGATCCTATCAGTCAATCGACAATAGCAACCCCCTTTTTATGGCAGCCGACTGTGGAGCAAGCGGCATTGCTAAAATCTGATTGGGAAAATGCCATGGAATTGATATCTATGGGCAAAATCCATCAGCTTAACGCCCGCATGGGGGAAATTCTACAGGTCAGACCCAAAGCGGCTAACTCTCGGGTACTGACAGCAACAACCGATGAAGAAGGAGAGCAAGCGCAGACCTTACCAAGAGGATTTTACCTGCGGCCACAATTTACTCAGCAGCTGCTCGATGGTCACTTGAAGCGCTGATGTGTCTTTGTTAGTTGTCAAAAAAGGGCGCATGATTTTAAAATAGAAGTTGGACAGGGATCGCTTACCGCTTTTTATACTTGGGAAAATAAGGGTGAGTAAGCGGTGCCGACGGAGCAACAGTAGCGGCAACAAAGCGGCTTATTTTCCCAAACGAATTCAAGGGAAGTCGATAAATATCACTATTAAAGGGGAACTAATCTCCAGCATCCCAATTACGTTTTTTTTCTCCTTTGAGGATCGCCCATTCCTCATCCATCATCGAAATCAATTGCTCACGATTGTAGCTGAATTTGTGATCCGCATTTAGATTAAGCAGCTCTTCAAAAGACTTTCCAATGGTGATCATCGCCTCAAACGGATTTGATACAACCAGATAGTGCTCCTTAGGTTTTTCATTGAACAAAGCATGTTGGATCGCATTAGAGACCAAAGTTGGCGGTGGGATAGAGGACGGCTCGCTACTCCCATCCCTTTTTTTACAACTATCAAGAAACTTTTTCATGATCTCGCCAAAATACTGGTACTTTCTGGTTTGGCTTTGGGCAATCATCCGCTTGCAACGCGTATCTCCAATCTTGGTACTGAAATTTCCAGGTTCAATGGCACTCACCTTGACGTCCAACATGGCCATTTCGAAAGCCAATTGATCGGTATATGCCTCAACAGCATGTTTACTCATCACGTACATGCCAAAGCCTGGTATTCCGCCAGAAAGAATACCGCCAATTGAGCTGATATTCACAATTCGACCTTTTGATTCAATAATCATCGGAGCAAAAGCACTGGTGATTCGAACGACACCGAATACGTTAACGTCAAACAATAATTTAAGATCAGATTCTCTGGTTTCAATCAAAGGATCTTTTATGCTGATACCTGCGTTGTTAACCAGCCCCCACAATCCGCGACCTTCGGTTTGGATTAATTTTACTGCATCGTCGATTTCTTGCTGTTTGGTAACGTCCAAGCGGACAGCTTTGATGTTGGCAATCTTGTTGAGAGCCTCAATATCTTCGGCTTTTCGCGCTCCTGCGTAGACAAAATAGCCTGCCTTTGCGAGTTGTTCTGCTGCATGACGGCCTATACCGGAACTGGCACCGGTTATTAACACGGCTTTTTGAGTTGAGGTTTTCTCGGCAACTACTGGATTGCTGATGATTGCCAACAGCGAAAGTAGTAAATAAGATAAATGTTTTATCATGTCTCCTTTCTCCTTTGATGTTTATTTTTCCACCGATCATACTAACGCTAGCAATTGGTTGGTGCAAGGCTAAATCGTCCAATGAAATATTCTTAAGAGTCTAAAATGAAAATAAGCGCTGGTTTGCCCGTCTTGATTTGAAAAATGGAAAGATACAGCCATTAGTTTCATCATTGGAAGGCACCGCACTTTTGACGCCAAAAAACGAGTTATTATTATTGAAAAAAAACGTCATTCATAAAATAGATAAGCAGGGAGCAAAGAAACGACTAAGGGAATTCAAGGGAGAAATTGTCACAGCCTTTATTGGTAAATCGGATTATCTCTATTATCAATTGAATGGCAAAGGGAAAAAATCCTTATGGCAAATGGATTATTCCGATGCGTCAGTAAGATTTTTCGGTTTTATTGATAATCAGTTTGAGCAGGTTCTGGATGTCAATGAAGAGGGAGTTCTATTGTTGAGTAGCTCAAATATAAAAAAGGATATCGTATTATTGGAGTCATATTAAAATAGTAACTATGCATTAATTGAGCAATTAAAATCCGGCGGCCGAATGATGACCCCTATCGGTGGCCAAATCCAAAACCTGATAGGGCTTATAAAAAACGAAGATTTAACTCTAACATCTCAATAAATATTGGTAGTGAGGTTGTTCCGCATACTGGCGATCATTAGAGCAGCTCGTTGGTTGAAAAATGGCCCAAAATATGGGTATAGATCATCAGTGAAACATCCTATTGCCGCTATTCAGATAAGAGAGGTGCATTCCGATAAAAATAGCTTGTTAATATTATTGTATACAGGCATATTTAACTCTACAGAGATATGCACATAACCCATCCATAGCGGAATATTGTTTTTTTCAATTGGATATTTATTTTAGTAGCCCCTTAGACGGTATTCTAAAAAACTTAATTAACCTGAAACAGAAGTTGTAATATCTCTTCTAAGTTTACGTTCGTGTTTAATACTCCCTTAAAACTATGACTAAGAAAAATAAAATCCAATCAATCAATATCGGTACGGTAATTCAACGTGGACTGCTTTTTTCCATAACAATTCTACTAATTCTGATATTGTTTCAACCTTTCGGTACTTTTGAATCTGATATGTCTTTTAAGTATCTTCGTTTAACGGGCTATGGATTGGTGACGTTTTGTGCCGTCATGTTATTGGGGCTACTTGAAATCCGTCTACAAAATATTTTGTCCCATCTCGCTCTCAAAAATTTTATTCTTGGAATTGCTTATTGGGTGGTTTTGACAGTATTTAACTATGCCTATTTTGTGCTTGCCGTAGACGGAAATTTGGGCTGGAATAATCTGTTAGATTTCTTTTATTATGTTGCGGTTATTAGTATTTTTCCACTATTTATCATGTGGCTAATTAGTCGACATGAACAAGTATTGGCCAAAGCAACTGTTGTTACACCAGTCATACATCAATCTAACAAAAAACCGTTAAAAGTCACTCTTATTGGCGAAAACCGGCAGGATAAATTGATCGTTAAAATTGATGATTTAATCGCAATTAAAGCTGCAAATAATTATTGTGAGCTTTGGCTAAGCTCAAACAAAAAAATGGCACACAAGTTGATTAGAATCTCGTTAAGTCAGTTACTTGGGCAGTTGCCTGAAAATGCTGAGGTGATACGTTGCCATCGTTCTTATGCAATAAACCTCACCAAAGTTAACTCTTTTAAAGGAAACATTGGCGGGTTACGATTGATGTTAACAGACATTGACGAAGTAATTCCGGTATCCCGCACTTACGCCAAAATAATAAGACGTGCCCTGTCAACCACACCTTAGTGATTACAACTCACCCCTGATCTTAGCGAGTTCACCCCTAATTGCTGTCATTCACCACAAGACCTTTGCTTTTAAGGCTTTTGCTAGTCAGTATTCCTAAAGGCTCTATTGCATTAAACAATGCTAGCCATGTCAGATTTGACAATATTTCTATACCCATAGAAAACGCTGTTACTTTTGAATCAATAGCAAATTAGTAACTATTTAACCTGCGGTTATTTATCTAGAGGAATACAGGTCTTTGAGAATTTGGTTTTCATTTATTGCAGTGATACTTGTGCTGACAGCATCCTTTGCAAATACTTATCCCTATATCCCCGGCTATTCATTTGTTGCCGATAGCTATCCCTGGTATGTCGCCTTGTCTTACGGCAATTTGGTTGAATCCTTTCTCGCATTTTTATTGGCGTGTGGACTTCTATGGAAATCAAAGCACAGCGTACTAGCAACCTTGGGATTGAGGAGAAGACCTTACCGACAGTTGTTCGCAGTTCTCATTGCCGTTATTCCTCTGTATGTTGTTTTTACTTACAACTTTGATATCGCAGAAATGATCCCGCTACAAGTGTTATTTCTCGCAGTGATTTCACCTGTAGCTGAAGAGTTAGTTGTTCGCGGATTCGCTTTTGGCTTTTTAAGAAGGATTGTTGAGTGGGGTTTCTGGCCCGCATCACTTTTTACAGGAGCCATTTTTGGTGCTGGCCATTTTAGCCAGACAGCCGATTTAACTGAAAACGTGATGACCATTATAATAACTGGCTCGGGCGGAGTTTTGTTCGCCTGGTTACGCGAAAAATGGGATAGTTTATGGGCACCAATAGGCCTCCATATACTGATGAATTTTGCCTGGAACCTGTTCGCAGTGGGAGAAAGTGCTTACGCCGGAACCTTGTCGACCTTAATGCAAATTACCACAGCATTGCTAGTGATTTTAATTACGCTGTTCCGTGATCGTTTTCCCATTCTTAGGGATACTGAATTATTAAAATCAATGGATTCCGAATCTGAAACTGAGTCTTTAGGATAAAAGATCAGTTTATCCGCCAGGCTCATTTTTTTAATGCTGGTTAACTCTGTCTATTGAGCTTAATGCTGGCGATTAGCCCGGTGGGTTGGTTCGGTTCCAGAGTGAGGTGAGTATTGTGTCCTTGAGCGATTGCTTCAACTATCGCCAGTCCCAATCCAAAGCCGCCCTTGTCACTTTCCCGCGCTTTCGAGAGGCGATTAAAAGGTTTTATAACCAAATCAATATTTTCTTCAGGGATCCCTGGACCATTATCCAACACAGATATCGTGACAGAGTTGTTGTCTGTCGTTAGGCGAACAACGGCGGCGCCACTAAATTTAATCGCATTTTCTATCAGATTTCGCGCGGCTCTAGCCAGAGCTTCCGGTCTACACAACTGCAGAATACTGTGTTCTCCCAGATAACGAACATTCTCTCCCAACTCAGAAAAATCCAGACACTCACTTTCTAACAATGTACTGAGCTCAACATTTCTCATTGGTTCAGTGCGATTCTCACCTTTGAGAAACTCCAATGCAGAAGCCGTCACCTTTTCCATTTTATTGATACTGGAAATTAAACTCTCTCTATCTTGTTCGTCGTCAATGAGTTCAGCCTTTATTCGTAGTGCGGTTAGTGGCGTACGAATATCATGACTGATAGCCGCGAGAGTTGTAGTGCGTCGATTTATTTCATCCGTCACTTGTTGTTGCATAGCATTGAAAGATTGAATAGTTCGTCTGATATCCGGTGGGCCAATTTCTTCTACCTTTGATATTTTTAATCCCTTAGCAAATTCATTGGCTGCTCGAGTTAAATTACCCAATGGTTTGTTTAAGTGGCTAATAAAAAATATCGCAATGCCGCCGATGAAAAAAAACGCAATTCCAGACCACTTCGCCCAATAGAGAATATCTTGCAGTAGGTGCAACTCATGGGGATGGATTTCAGAATTGAACCAGTGACCTGAAGAAAGTTTAATACTAATAACCAGACCTTCAATAGGAAAATTCATATCTTCTTGTTTACATTTAGCATAAGAAAAATCCTTCTGCGTCAGTATGACATGATCAACTTGAACCTGATTTTCTTCAAGATTAAGTCCACGTATAAGACGCATTTTTATCTCTATGGTTTCAACAGACTGCTGCGCAGTGGGATAAGGAGTTTGTGTGAGCGACTGTCCTCGATGACAGGTGGAGGTGAGTGCTAACAGATTGGTAATTTGTTTTGTATTGAGGGTATCCAATACCTTAAACAGCGACTGTATTTTATTCAGGTTATTGCGACTTAATGCCGTTTCTAAAACCGTTTCCTGCTTAGAAAATTCCAATGCGGCCAAAATCACTAATAGCAAGGATAATGACAAAGACAAAACCAGAATCATTTGTCCCGCCATCGTGCGCGGTTTATACCATGAGACGATTCTCATTGCTCCCATTCCAATTCAGCTGCAAATATATATCCACCTCCCCATCGGGTTTGTATAATCTTAGGATTCTTGGGGTCTGATTCCAACTTGTGTCTCAATCGACTAATTTGATTATCAATACTGCGATCAAATAATTGAGATTCCCGTCCTTTAGTTAGGTCCAATAGCTGGTCACGGCTGAGAGTGACGCCTGCGTGCTCTATAAGAGACACTAACAACAGGTGTTCTCCCGAGCTTAGTCTAATCGCTATATCGTCCGGCCCCAAAATTTCTTTCTGCCCTAACTCCATTCGCCATTGGTCAAATTTAACAAATCCCTTTTTTTGATAACGCCAGCGAGGCAACATTTCGCTGCGTCGAATGACCGACTTAATTCGTGCTAATAGCTCTCTTGGATTAAATGGTTTGGTCAGATAATCGTCTGCGCCAACTTCTAGCCCGACTATCCGATCGGTGTCTTCGCTTAGTGCGGTTAACAATATAATGGGGATCTGACGTTTTTCCTGAACTCGCCGGCAAATACTCAGACCATTTTCCCCCGGCATCATAATATCAAGCACCATCAAGTCAATATTTGCAGCGCTAATTATCTGATCAACTTGTTTACCATCACATGCAGTACTGATACGAAATCCGTGCTTCTTGAGATATTGCGCCAGTGGCTCTCGAATGTCTTTATCATCATCCACGATAAGAATATGCGCTTGAGTATTGGTCATAGCTCTCTAACTGTATAAGGGGTATACAACAATAATATAAGACTTTCAGCTATGTTTTGTCACCTATATAGCGGACTTATTTGTATCAGATTGTCCTGATTACGGATTTTGGGATAGTTTGATACAAATTGGCTTATTGCCTGACACAGTATTCATCTCGCTCGACCGTATCATTTGGTGATATTAGCATGGCTAATTTTTCAGCAGACCGGGAGATGAAAATGAACTCTAGTTGGACAAACAAAGCTATTATTTTACCGCTAGGGTTAATCTCAGGTTTTGCAGCAATTTCTTATGGACTGATAGCGTCCCCACCGCAAAGTGCTAGATTAACGCCAAAAGAGTTTGTACCCACCGTAGAAGTTTTGGTTCTTGAACAAGCTTCTTTCGCTGTGACAATTCAGGCGCAAGGGATTGTTAAAGCGGCTCACAAAGAAATTACATTAACCTCACAAGTGACAGGACAAGTTATTGCTGTTCACCCTGACTTTGTACCTGGCAGAATGATTACTGCCGGTGAAAATATTGCTCAAATTGACCCACAAGATTATCGACTAGCATTGAAAGAAGCCGAAGCAAAATTGAGCAGCGCACTGGCTTCTATGTCACTCGAACAAGCACAACAAGAGATCGCAAGGAAAGAATTCGTTTCGATTACACCCGCTAGCATGGTTGGCAATAATCGTAAAGCGCTGGCACTTAGGCAGCCACAGCTACAGCAAATTAAAGCAGAAGTGACTATTGCGCAAATTGAATATCATAGAGCAAAAATTAAGCTAGAGCGGACGGCACTGACCTTGCCATATGACGTTGTAGTTTTAGAAACCACATCTACGATTGGAGAAGTGGTGTCCGAGGGTATGCCTATGGCGTCTTTAATTCGCGCCGACAAGATTTGGCTAGAACTTAAGGTGCAACAAAAATATTTAGCCCGCTTGAAAGTAAAGTCTGATAGACAAGCTGGATCTAATGTGACGTTTCTGTTCAATGCTACTGAATATCATGGAGAGGTGATTGGGATCAGAGCTAACGTTTCCTCATCTACAAGAATGGGCGGTGTCATTGTAGACGTACGCAATCACAATATGTCTAACTTGAGCTCATCTTCCAGTCCGACAGCACGGCTAACCATTGGCAGTCATATTGAGGCGACGTTGCAGGCTGGCGTAATTAAAAATGCACTAAAAGTTCCCAGAAAGGCATTCACTATTAATAACCAGGTTTATGTGGTTGACCGCGAAAACAAACTTCAACTCAGAAATACCACTATTCAATGGCAGCTGCCAGAGAGTTTTATAATCCAGCCAGATTTACAGTTAGAGGATCGGCTAATTGTTAGTCGTATCGCCGGGATCCTTTCCGGATCGATTGTGGATGTCGTTGAACCAATCGCTCAAAACGTCGAAACAGACCCTGGCAGAGGAGAATAAAATGATGCAAACACACATCAGATATCTGAAAAAAAGCATATTTAATCCCGTTAGCTGGATGGCTCAGAACCATGTTGCAGCGAATTGTTTGATGTTAATAATGGTGACTGCGGGTTTATTTTTCGCACTAAAAATTAGACAGGAAATACAACCAAACTATACCTTCGCCACGGTGATTATCGAAATGTCGTATCCTGGGGCTAGCCCAGAGGAAGTGGAACAAAATATTGTGTTGGCCATAGAAGCCAGGATTAAATCCATAGAAGGCATAAGCAGGGTCAGGTCGACAGCGGGTGATGGTCAGGCGTCAGTATTTGTTGATGTTGAAGATGGAGAAAACCTGGATCGCGTGTTGCAGAATGTAAGAAATGCAGTTAATGGCATTGCCTCTTTTCCTATTGGTGCCGAGCGTCCCAATGTACGTCTTGACGATGATGCCAGATGGTTAACAACCATCGGTGTATCAGGAGAAGTATCTGACCAGGTTATTTACCAATTGGTCAACCGGATCAAAAGTGATTTATTACAAATAGATGGCGTGATCCAGGTATTACCCAGGATCGAAAAGGAACCGGAAATCAGCATTGAGATTGCACAACAGAATTTGACAGGGTTAAATTTAACTTTGCCAGAAGTTGCAGAAAAAGTTGCGATGGCTGCAAATGATATTCCCAGTGGTGCAGTTAATACGAGCACTGGCGAATACATTTTACGAACGGAAGGACGTAGAGAGCAAGGTATGGAATTTACCAATATTCCACTAAAAATCGACGACGATGGTTCTGTGGTTATGCTGGGAGACGTCGCTGATATTCATGACGGTTTTAAAAAGAGCCAGTCGTTTTTTAGCTATAACGGCGCACCCGGAATGATCGTCTATGTTTATCAATCAAAAAACTCTCGAACGCTTGAGCTAGCGGAG
>CAZOBX010000103.1:16096-18951 GCA_964578045.1 uncultured Kangiella sp.
CACCAGTACGTCGAAAAACTCAATGCAACACTGCCTGACTCGGTGAGATTAGATCTACCCTATCGAACGGTTGATAATTACAAAGCTCGTATGAACACCTTGATAGAAAATGGTATTGTCGGTTTATTGCTGGTAGTTCTGGTGCTAGGTATTTTCCTCAATCCCCGGTTGGCATTTTGGGTGGCGGTGTCGATCCCAGTCGTCTTCGTTAGTTCGTTTACAATTCTTTATTACCTGGACATATCAATCAATATGATTTCTATGTTCGCTTTTATTATGACTTTGGGCATAGTGGTCGACGATGCGATCATTGTCGGAGAGAATATTTACGAGAATCGACAGCGGGGATTACCACTGCGTGATGCAGTGCTGAAAGGCGTAAATGAAATGATTTTGCCGGTGATGTTTGCGGTTGGTACCAATATTATCGCGTTTATTCCGTTGCTTATGATGCCCGGTGATATGGGCCAATACCTGAGGTCTTTACCCATTGTTGCAGTGGTTGTATTTAGTGTTTCAATGTTAGAGGCTTTGTTTATTTTGCCCGCGCATTTGAATGCTAGCAGCACTCTTACTGAACAAAAACAAAACCTGGCTGCATTATTATATCCTTTGCGTCGTACATTATTATTGCGAGAGTCAATTGCCGCTAGTTTTGATCGTTTTCGCAATATTCAATTTTCCAAAATACTGAAATGGAGCGTCCAAAACCGTTACATGATAGTGGTATTGTTTACTGGCGGATTGATGATCATTACCGCTTGGTTCATGTCTGGTCGCATCGCCTTTAGTTGGTATCCTCAGATCCCATCAGATAGGGTCAGTGCTAGACTGACGATGCCCGCGGATGCATCAACCGAGCAAATAATTCTGATTTCAAAACGCATCGAAGCCGCAGGCATTGAGGCTATCAATGAGCTGGGTTCGCTAAAAGATGTTTATAGTCGGTCGTTAACTGCGGGTATCAATCGAGCAACCGGCTCAATAGTTACTTTTGAATTAGTTGATGAAGAAATGCGTGATTTTGATCAAAACCAATTTGTCTCTTTATGGCGAGAAAAGGTTGGCAATGTGCCACAGGCACAGTCATTAAACTTTGATTATCTTGTTGGTTTTGGCGGTAGCATTGGCGTCTTTGTGGACATGCGGCACCCATCAAATCAGATCCTGGAAACAGCCGCGCAAGAATTGGCGGCTACAATGAAAACGATCGACGGTCTGGTCGATGTAAGCGACGGACTGACCCAGGGCAAAAAACAACTCAAATATACTCTCACCGATCAAGCAAAATCTCTAGGACTTACCGAAAATGAATTAGGCCGTCAATTAAGAGCGGCGTTTTTTGGCGCTGAAGCGGTGAGAATGTTGCGAGATAGTGAACAGGTTAAAGTCATGATTCGATTACCTGCAAGTGAAAGAAATTCCTTAAGCGATCTTGATAATTTTATTGTGAGAACGCCCTCTGGTATCGAGCTGTCGTTGGCGCAAGCAGCAGATGTGGATAACTCAAGAACTTTTACCACAATAAAACGCCAAAATGGTCGACGAAACATCAAAGTCGGCGGCGCTATGGCTCATAATAGTGGAAATATCAGTTTGGTTAATCGCACGCTTGTTGAGGAAATTATTCCCGCGCTAAAGGCAAAATATCCAGGCTTAGAAGCTGGATTAAGTGGCAGTCTAGATGCAAGAAGTGGTCAAACTACCCTGAGTATGTTGGCTACAGGGCTCGGATTAATTAGTATTGTGATATTTGCCTTGATGGCATCTTTGTTTCGAAGTTATGCCCAGGGCTTAATCGTCATAATGACGATTCCTTATTGCATAGCCGCTGCTATCGCAGGGCATATGATTATGGGTTATAGCTTAACATCAAACAGTATGTTTGGCATGGTAGCCTTGGCTGGAATGGTCGTTAACGGCGCCTTGGTATTAACCATAAGAATGAACGATCTGATAAAGCAAGGTGTCAGTCATTCTGATGCTGTGATACAAGCAACCATCAGTCGTTTCAGGCCGATAGTGTTGACATCGCTCACAACCACGGCTGGTTTACTGCCGATGTTATTTGAAACCTCGCAGCAAGCATTATTTTTAGTACCCTTCGCCATAGCACTGAGTTTTGGTACTGTGTTTTCCACTATGGTGGTCTTAATATTCATACCCGCCTGTCATGCAATTCACCAGGATTTTAAGACGAAACAAAAGCAGAGCAGGGTTATGAAAGAACTTGTTTGCGGTTGACGAAAGGCTATAGTTGAGTCTTGGTGTAATATTATAATAGGGTAAAGTAACTTGTAAAAACGTTCAGTTAACCTCAGCGAGCTTGAATTTCAAAGACTTCAAATGCTGTTTAATTTCTTCCAGTTTGAACTGTAATTTTGTACCGTCATTAAATAATTCATTACTCTCATTTGAAGCAGATTCGAATAATTCCAATAATTTGTTTTCCTGATCTTCGTCAAGACCAATGACGTGAAATAAATTGTGCAAACTTTCTTCTAGCCTTGATAGGATCGATGCAGTTGCCACGCGTTGATGTTGGTGTTCTCGTTTTACCTCTATTAGACATTCAGCAGATAGAACAATCGATTCTTGTATGGTTTTAATTTCTTCATCTTTGCACATTTTCCCCTCAATCCCTTTCAGCCTTGCATCTATTCCTTCCACTAAGATAGACAGATGATCTTTTAAGCGCCCTGAACGACTATCACACTTAGGAAGATCACGAATAAATAATGTTACTTTATTAGTATTAAAGATCGCTCCGTTGGAAAAACGAAATATTCTGTGGTCTTTGTAGCTGGTGTTGATTGCTTTTAGTTCAAGTTTTGTCAAAGCGACGTTCTTAGGAT
>CAZOBX010000104.1:0-4132 GCA_964578045.1 uncultured Kangiella sp.
ATCAGAAAAGAACACCCTAAAATTTCTACCATAACACACAAAAAAATAAAATTATTGGTATCGAACTAGCCGACATTGTAGCTATACCACGCAAGGCAGTAAGGGGGGCTAATGAAATATATCTTGTTGGAGAAAACCGAAAGCTGAAGGTTGCGAGAGTCGACGTTTTAAGAGCCGATAGCAAGAATATATATATTTCCGCCGGGCTCAATACCGGTGACCAAGTCGTGTTAACCAAACTAGCGACCGCTGTCAGTGGCATGACTTTACGGATAAAGGGAGACCCCGATTCAGAACCATCAGAATCCGATCTTAATAATACAAAGCCGGAAGAAGCTGATGGAGCTAATGTTAGCCAAATCAGGGTTGCATCCAAAGGCGCGGCAGCACTCGCGCCTGAAGAAGACAAGCAAACAACAGAAAAAGCTTCAAACGAAACCGAGGTAAAATCTGTAAAACTTAAAGAAGCAGGTAATCTATAATGCCACAAGAAAAACTAACAGGAATTATTGCATGGTTTGCCAGAAATCCGGTTGCCGCTAATCTTTTAATGTTCGGGATATTTGCGGTGGGGCTTTTTTCTTATTCAACGATCAATAAGAAAATGTTCCCCGAGTTTAATCCCAATATGATTTCGATCAGCGTTCCACATTTAGGTGCAGCGCCAGAAGAAGTAGAACAGTCGGTCATTTTAAAAGTTGAAGAAGCAATTGAAAATATTGAAGGCATAAAAAGAATTACTTCGAATGCTTTTGAAGGGAGAGGTCAGATTAACTTAGAGCTTCAGTCCGGCTATTCCATGTCCGAAAAACTCAATGAAGTGCAAATGCTGGTCGACGCAATCACAACTTTTCCCAGTCAAACAGAAAAACCCATGATCACCAAGGTCGAATTTCAGGGTGATGTGATGTGGCTTTCCGTTCACGGTGGTATGGATAGGAAAAACCGCCAGGAATTAGCAAAAAGAGTTCGCGACGAGGTGATGGCCCTGCCCGAAGTAAATATCGCTGAGATAGTGGGTAATCGTGCCTACGAGATCAGTATCGAAATCTCAGAATTTCAGTTAAAAAAATATTCATTAACCTTTGATGAAATTTCAACGGCGGTAAGAAACTCATCGATTGATTTGCCTGGTGGTTCAATAAGGACTGACGGTGGCGATATTTTATTGAGAACTAAGGGACAAGCCTATACCGGTGAGGAATATGGTAGTTTGGTATTACGAACCAATACAGACGGGACACGTTTATTGCTGCGAGACGTTGCTAATATTGTCGACGGTTTCGTTGAAAGTGAAGGATACTCAGAGTTTGATGGAGACCCGACAACCAGTATTCGAGTTAAATCCACCGGTGACCAAAACGATTTGGCGATTGCTGAAGCGGTAAAAAAATATGTAGCAGAAAAAAATAAAGATTTACCTGAAGGTGCACAACTTGATATTTGGGGCGATTCATCTTTTTACTTAAAAGCGCGACTGGATATGATGATCGGTAATATGATTGCCGGAGCGATCTTGGTATTTTTCGTTTTAGCATTGTTTCTAAGAATTCGAATCGCTTTCTGGGTAATGATGGGGATCCCGGTTTGCTTTCTTGGTGCCTTTATCGTCATGCCTTTGTTGGGTGATTGGTCTGTTTCGATTAATATGTTAAGCCTTTTTGCTTTCATTATGGTGTTGGGGATCGTGGTGGATGATGCGATTGTTATTGGCGAGAGCATTTACACAGAAATTCGCGAACATGGCCACTCAACCGATAATGTGATTCGTGGTGCTCACCGGGTCTCTATGCCCGCAACTTTTGGTGTTTTGACAACCATCGCGGCCTTTACGCCATTACTGATGATCGATGCGACTTTCGCTGCTTTCTTCAGGGCGATTGCGATCGTGGTTACTGCCTGTCTGGTGTTTTCTCTGGTTGAATCCAAATGGATATTACCGGCGCATTTAGCGCATATGAAATACAAACCTATCGATCCTGATAAGGCTAATTTTATTGAAAAAATTCAAGCCAGGTTCCGTATCTGGTTAGAAGGATTTATTGAAAATCGCTATAAGCCGATGGTCAAAAAAGCGATTGCCAAACGATACAATACCATGGCCATATTTATCGCTATTCTTATGGTATCGTTCGGACTGACCAGTGCAGGACTCGTTAAAAACGAAATGTTTCCTAATATTCCCAGTGATTTTATTCAAGGTCAGTTAACGATGACCAATGGTACGTCTATTCAACAACGAAATGCCGCACTGGATAGAATTAGCCAGGCAATTCTTGCTGTGGGTGAAGAGAACCTTCAACAAAATGGCGAAACGGTCGTCAAGCACACCATGGTGTACACCAATGGTGATACTGGTGGCGGATTTTTCGTGGAATTGACTAAACCAGAAGAACGAGAGTTAGGGGCGTTTGAAATCGAAAAACTTTGGCGGGAGAAAGTCGGTGAGATTGCGGGCGCAAAAGATCTTCGATTTTTCGCTGGTACCAATTCTCGAGGCGGCGCAGCGTTAGAATTTCAGTTTATTGGGCCGGATGTGGAGGAGCTTGATTTAGCTGCAACGGAACTAGAAAATAAACTGGCCGAGTATGACGGCGTTTTTGATATCCGAAACTCTTATAGTAGTGGAAATCAAGAAATTCAACTGAAAATTAAACCTGAAGCAGAGGTTCTAGGTTTAACCCTGACAAACTTAGCACGTCAGGTCAGACAGGCTTTTTATGGCGAGGAAGCGCAAAGAATTCAACGGGGAAAAGATGAATTAAAAGTCATGGTCAGATATCCCAAAGCTGAGAGACGATCGATTTCAGATCTGGAAAATATGTGGATAAGAACCGCCAGTGGCGATCAAGTCCCTTTTTATCAGGTGGCTGATATTGAAATAGGAACCGGTTTTTCCAGTATTACGAGAATCAATCAAAAACGCTCGATCAGTGTGTCTGCGGACATCAATCCGGCTGTTGTTGAAACAGATAAAGTCTTTATGGATATCAGTGAAAATACCATACCTGACATATTAGCAGCCCATCCTTCAGTGGGTTATGGAGTAGAAGGTGCTGCCAAAGACCAAAGAGACTTGGGCATGCAGTTTTTCTATGCAGCGCTCGCAGCACTCGCGCTGATTTATTGTTTGATAGCAATTCCGACCAGGTCTTATGGACAACCGATTATTATCATGTTGGTTATTCCATTTGGTGTGATCGGTGCAATTGTTGGGCACTGGGTTTTAGGATTTTCGTTAACCATGTTGTCCTGGTATGGCGTGATTGCACTGAGTGGGGTGGTGGTCAATGATAGTCTGATCATGGTTGATTTTATTAATAAAGCAAAAAAACAAGGGCTCAGATTGGAGGACGCGGTGGTACAGTCGGGAACCAAACGGTTTAGGGCAATTTTGTTAACCTCATTAACGACGTTTTTTGGTGTGTTACCAATTTATTTCGAAACCAGTTTGCAAGCGCAATTTATTATTCCGATGGCGATTTCGATTGGATTTGGAATTGTTTTTGCGACAGTTATTACTTTGTTTTTGGTTCCTTCATTGTATTTGATTTTAGAAGATATCAAAGCTGTTTTTCGCAGGAAACCAGTGGCAATGCCGATCGAAGAAAATCGAATTTAAAAGTATGGGGCGCGTGTAATGCGCCCCTTTAGATTTGAATTTTAAATAAAACCAATCAAAATGTTTTAGAACTTAGAACTTAGAACTTAGAACTTAGAACTTAGAACTTATCCTTTCCGCTTCCCCGCTAACGCCCCATTGGTTGTATTAAGCAATAATTTCACAATGTTTATTTTTTCTGGTGAAGGCGGTTTGTTACCCTGCATATCAAGATAGATTAAAGCCTTTACCTGTTTACCGGGTTTTAATGAAAACAAAATGAAGTTTTTAACCTGTTGTTGAATAATTTCTTTGGGCAGTTTATGCCATATTTTTGAGTGTTTACTTATATCAAATAACAAGAAACCCTGTTCTACCAGGAATTTCTTAAGTGGCGTATTAAGATTAAAATCAAAATCAGGTTTTATTTTTTGCTTTTCCTGCTGCTGCAAAAATAAACTGGTAGAAACCTGTTTGTTCTGCCAATCAATGATTAATAAACAAGCTCTGGAAAATCCCAATCGTTTAATA
>CAZOBX010000104.1:4142-16911 GCA_964578045.1 uncultured Kangiella sp.
ATACAAACATCCAGCACCTCTCGAAAAAGTTTATTCGAAGTAGCAAATTTTTCCGGAGTTTCTCTGAGTTCTCGAATTAATTTCTGAACAGCGAGTTGATTAGACGATTGTTTCAGTTGACTGGCCTTTTGAACGAATCTTTGGTCACGTTTAACCGGTCTCTTTGGCGCGGAATTTAGCCAATCCGGGTAGTGATTTGGACTGGTTATATTTAAGAATGATGACGCCGGTACAAATAACTGACTGTTTTTTAGTTGCTCACTGGTCGTTCTGATCGAATCCATAATTATGTGTGACAAGTTCCTGTCGTTGGTTGCAAAGGACTGCTTGGCAATTTGATAATAGTGTTGGTAGCTGTTTGCCATCCAGGGTGACAGGATTGAACGAGCCAGCCAATTGGCTGTCAATACCTGCCAACTATCGGTACGCTGCCATTCTTTTAGACTTGGGGTGTTATCACTGTAACCATCACGCATGTATGCGAGTAGCTGTTTACGTTTATCGGGTAAGTCCTTAGCATAGGTTAATTGATTGATTTCGCTCATATGCCATTCCTGGCAAACCGCCAGTCGCCATTGAATAAGCTCAAATCCCAATTTGGCTTGCTCAAAAACAGGGAGCTTTTTGGCCAGTTTGATTTGCCGATATTGGATCCGCCACATAGGCCTAGGTTTCAGGTACCATAAAAGTAGATCGGGAAATTGATGCGCCTTGCTCGCCCAATACAGACTATTTGCCTTTTGTTTATTATTGCAAAGGTTCTTGGCAAGTTCGGCTGCCAATAAGCTGCTGGTCATAATAAACTTGAGTTCGTCAGGCAGCGCTAGCTTTTCCTGCAAAGATTTTTTGTCAAGGTCGATTGATAGTTTTGAAAAATAGCTCCTTGCATCGTCAATACCTATAGTACTCATCGCATGGTCAGCAGCAAAAGGGTGATTGGCCTTTTTTATCGTCTTGCGCCACGCAATGTCAATGATATAAGCGCAAAGTAACGGATCTCGATAGTACTGATCTTTAAAATCGAGCACTGAGGTATTTTCATCATTGAGCTTTTCGACAATTAACGGTAGTTCGAGAGGCAGCATAGGCGTTTCTTTGTATTGACTAATGAGTTTAGCTATTTCGCCGCCAGGGTCTGCCATATGAAGAGCTGTAATAGAGTGAGGGATGTTATTAAGTTTAGACGAGAATGAAAGAATGAATCGGGATTTTTGATTTAGCTGAATAAATCTTTTAAATTTTGGCTTTGATTCGCTTTTTTACTCGGTTAACTATTGATTGGGTGGGGGTTTTTCCGTAAACTCTCGTTCCGCTTAGCTGATTCACTATCTAAGCTTGTATTACCTATCTCATATAGGGCCCTTAGCTCAGTTGGTTAGAGCATCCGACTCATAATCGGCAGGTCCCCCGTTCAAGTCGGGGAGGGCCCACCATTTTACCTTTGTTTTCATCAAGTTACTTCGGCAAGACCCACCTTTTATTAATTAGATCCACCTCGTCCGGTCCCTATTCGGTCAGACTTAATGGGATTCGATCTGTTATTGTCTTTTAGATACTTTTCTTTAGTTTGTTTCGGTGATTGTTTAAATCAATTATTACTTGAAATGCCTTTAATTAAGCCGAATTTAGAGAGCGGAAGCGTGACTACTAAAGTCCAACGAGGGTAACCAAATCAGGTTAACCCCATAATTGACGTAAGGCCGTTTCTAACATTGAATCTAGTTTTAAAATTAGAATTCTTAGATAGTCAATTCTGACATCAAACATACTGTCCACTTATTCATCAAATTAGCAAAGGGAAGGTTCGTGAAAATAATAATCAATTTAGCGCTAAGCTTTTTACTTCTTGTGCCAGCTTGTTATGCTGATTCACCGGCGATGCCTCGACCCTACGTCGAATAATGGGCAATACCTTATCAAGATGATCCCTGCTCAATACAAGAAAGGTGTGCCACCTAATCCTTCCGTGGGAATTGCTTATCGATTAGAAAGAAACGGCGATCTCACTGAATTATGGAGACTCAATGACAACTATTCTTTCGAAGTGTACTTATCCAAAGATGGTCGATATTTAGTCTCAATGGGGCCATGGAGTGTAGGACAGGAACCAGAAGAGAAAGACCTTGCTGTATCTTTCTATAGTAATGGTACATTGCTAAAAGAGTATTCTACTGCTGATTTAGTTGAGGATAAGTCTGCAGTAAGCCGCTCCGTGAGTCATTATACTTGGTTAGCTAGAAGTAAAATGGACTGTAACTACAATACAGATAGCAGCCCAGAAGCTGAGTTGAAAATAGACTGGAACAATATCTTTCATCTAAAGACAATCGATGGAATACGTCTTTGCCTAAAAACCGTCTGAATCACGGCTTTCAAGGTCGTTGATAGCTCAATTTAGTTTTGGTAGATTATTGCATCATAAAAATGCTGATTGAAAAAAACGTAGTATACGGTGCTGACAAATGCAATCGGGCTGTTTAACGAATGGAAATAAAATTAAATTTGGTTTTCACACAGCCTGGGCCGTAAGTAGAAACCGAACCAAAAAAACACATGTAAACTAGAGTCTAGTTATCTCTTAAGTTATTTAGTTTTATAAAAATATACTAGTCAGCCAAAATAAGTTCAGCCACTTCTTTTTTCGCTGTAATACGAATTGTAAGTAGAATGTCGGTCTGATTAATGTCGGTTAATAAATCAACGTTATTAGGTATATTGCCGAGGATCTCAAATGCTTCCTTGTTAATGTCGTAAGACCACAATTGAAATTCCTCATTAATGCCATAAATTACATTGTCTTTTATTATGAATCGTTTGTCGCTTCCTTGGCTGTCTAGTGGCTCAATCAGTTGGTCTTCGGCGGGACCTGGTTGCCAAAACCGGTCCAACTGATCGGTGTATATCAATCGACCATCTTCACTTTTGAGCGCCCAGCTTACTTTCTTGTCAGTGATTAATCTAAACTCTGAGTTATTCAAATTGAACTCTCCAAACTTTAATATCCCTTTAATACGTACATGCAATAAAGCGGTATTGTCTTCACTATTCCATTGAAAAAGTTGCTCAACACGGTAGTCGAATGGAAAGGATTTTTGGTTTGAATCCAAGGTCACCTGAGTGAGCCTATTATTAACATTGACTAAAATACTTTGTCCATCAGTGGCCCAATCTAAACCGTAAATATAGGTATCCATCGGAAAATGTGTGAGTTGCTGTGAGCCGTTGCCATCGGTTATCCAAATTTGATTCTCACCAGAGCGTCCTGATTTAAAAGCAATTAGCTCACCATTTGGCTGGAAAATGGCATCGTCTTCTCCAAGTGTTGAGCGTTCCAGTATTATGGGGACAGGACTTGAGGGGCCAGTACTTGAGTTATTGTTATTGGGTAGAGTTTGGTCTGCTTCAGTCTGCGTTAATTGTGTCTGGGTTGATTGTGACTTAGTTATCTGTGATAGGGGGATCTTCGCGATATCACTATCCCAATGTCCCTTAATCACCAGCGCTCGTTTACCGTCTGTGTGAAATATCGGCGACCCCATTGATTCATCCAAAGGCAAACTAATATTGGTTATCTTGCCTTCATAAGATAGGGTAAAGAGTTGTCGACCCGTGCTAAAAATAAGTAGTTCACTCGTTGGGGTAAAGTTTGGGTAGATAAACCTTGAACTCGCTATTTCTGGCGGGTATTCAATCGGATGACTGGATAATACCTGGCCATCAGGTTTGAGTATTTCAATGTATTTCTGGCCATCATTATGGATACTTGTCAATGCGATAAGATCGTCTGTGACTGAATAGTCATAGTGAATGAGGTTACCGTCTTCAAGCGAGTATATCACCTTACTTTTGTTGTCCGCTATCGAATAGCTGACTAACTTCCAACGATTATAAAGCTCCTGAAATAAAGCGACGTTATTATTATTGAGCCATTTAGCTTTGGTTATTCTTGAGTTTTTACACTCCATTAGTAGACTCGGAGATTGAGGTGCTTCAAGTGCTTTTTCAAAATCCAAGGTCATTAATTTATAACATTCCTTCTGAGTGATTGGTTTGTTGCAGCTTTCAGATTCTATAAATACAAGTTTCTTTCCGTCTTTAGAAAAACTGTGGCTGCCATAGCGACCCCAGTTTTTTGTGAGTTGGGTTTCTTTTTGAGTTTTGGTGTTTTTTGCCCAGAGATTACTATTCATACAGACTTCTTCTGAATAGCGGTTGAAAACAATGTATTCACCGTCAGGCGAATAGATACCCGAATGCTCTTTGTTGTCAGTGGCTGTTAATAAACGTAACTCTACAAAGGACAACTTAAAAGTTTGCGTCGGTGAAAGGTATTTAACGCCGATAAAACCCAGAACAACAATTCCAGCGAAAATAGAAATCAGCCTTAAAGTGGAATTCACCGACTTTGTATTGCGGGGCCTATCAAGATTGCTGTTATCAAGTTCGGGTTGTGTGACTTTATGCGCTTGAGTTATCTCTATTGCTGGGTCTTGCCCGATTAACGATTCCGGGTCGGTTATATCCTGCCATCGAACCTCAACTTCCAGACTATATCCCTGTTTAGCATGGGTTTTAATGTAGGACTGGTATTGACTGTCTTCACCGAGTGCTTTTCTTAATTGAGCGATGCTTCTTTGTAGGGTATTTGGGGTTACCACAGTGTCAGGCCACACTTCTGTTAACAACTCATCATGGCTAACAACTTTATTGGCGTTTTTGGCAAGGTAAGTTAAAACCGCCAAAGCCTTAGGTGGAATCGTCTGAGATTGCGTTTTCTGGGTGATTTGATTTCGAGTTAAATCGACAAAAAAATCACCTACCCAATACTGTGCTGCCATGTATGTGAAACCCAAGGTGAATGTGGATGTTTAAAACTAAGCCAAAATAAGAGGGAACATACTAGCATAAAGGTGCCCCTATACCTGACTGCTACTAAATGGGATTTGTAACCATTTGATAATTAAAAAGTTTATTGACGTCAGAATGACGTCATTTAAACGTCACGCGAACGTCAGGCTTTTTGCATTTTATTCATATACATTCAAAGCCTTACTAATTTTCAACAAGGCTCTCACATGCAATTTTACGATTTACGAATGATTGGTCTAATGGACATGAAAAAAATATTAGTTTTAGCTTGTTTATTTTTACTGCCTTTTCTAACAGTCCAGGCGAACGAGGAGAATAAGACAAGCGATTTGAAATTACCGAAAATACAAGTCGTCCCTATCAAAGATACTCAGGCTGATAGACAGTATGAGCTGTACATAAAGCTGCCTGAGGAATACGCAAAGAACAAGGATAAAACCTATCCCGTCATCTACTTTACCGACGCAATGTGGCATGTCGAACTATTATCCGCTGCCACTGAATTTTTGATGGAAGAGGCTATTTTGGTGGGAATTTCCTGGCAGAAGGACATCAATGAAGATTTAAAGAAAGAGTATGGAGCACATGTCAGCAGATATCGAGATTACTCAATGAGGAAGTCAAGCAACCCAGAAACTCAAGCTAAACATCAATTAGGGCAGGCCAGTAATCATTTGGATTTTATTCGCAACGATGTGATTAAGACCATAGAAAAAAACTACCGAACTGACCCTGATAGACGCACTTATTTTGGCTATTCCGCCGGCGGTGAATTTGGCGCTTACATATTACTGGCACAACCGGATACCTTTAAAAACTACATCATGGGTAGTCCTGCGATTAAGGGCGAGATTCCTTTTCTAACCAAGCTTGGATCGAATGCCGCATTAAATGGAAAAGGTCTTAATGCCAATGTTTTCATTTCATACGGCACACTGGAGAACGAGGCGGGAGAGCATATCGAGAAATTTATTACCCTGCTGAAAGATAGAAACGACAAGAGTTTATCTATAAAGCATGTAGTGATTGAGGGTAGCCATCAGTCAGCGTTTCCACTAACTGGCGTACGCAGCGTAACTTGGTTAGCGAGCTTACAAAAAGAAGAGGATAAATAATGAAACCTATTGGTATTTTTACGGTTACTTCTATAGCCATGCTGCTTTCTATTCTAACGATGAGTAACAAAAGCTATGGACATGATAAGCCACCTGTTCTTGAAGGCCCTTATGTCGGACAAAAGCCGCCGGGATCCACCCCAAAATCTTTCGCACCCAGTGGCCTTTCAATAGAGCGTCGTGACCATAGCGGTTTCTTCACACCAGATATGAAAGAGTTCTATTTTACGAGGAGAAACAATAATGATAGAAAGTGGTCTTTAGTTGTCTTTAAATCCGAAAACAATCAATGGCGCGAGTCTGTGGTGGGGCCTAGAGTGGGCAGGCCCATTATTACTCCAGACGGTAAGACTATGCATTTGGGCAAGCATTATAAGCAGCGTACCGAAGCGGGATGGTCAGAATTAAAAAGCCTAGGTCCTCCTTTTAAAGACTTCCGTATCATGCGCCTTATGTCTTCAGCCAATGGCACTTATTATTTTGATGATGCAACTGAATCAGGTCCTATTCGTTATTCACGATTAATCGACGGTACACATGAAAAACCAAAAGCAGTGAAAATTGATTTTGGAGACTGGAATGCACACCCCTTCATCGCACCAGATGAATCCTATTTAATCTGGGATGAGCAAGGAGAAAACGGATATGGTGGCAGCGATTTGTTCATTTCTTTTCGACAGAAAGATAACTCATGGGGTGCTGCTATTAATTTAGGGGATACAATAAACACAAGTGATAATGAAAGTGGAGCAACCGTAACGCCAGACGGAAAATATCTTTTCTTTAACAGATTTATAAGCAATGAAAATGCAGGTATGCAGTGGGTAGATGCAAAGATTATTGAGACGCTCAGGCCTAAACAGTAGCCGTTAACGGTAAATTTAAATTAACTTCAAATAAGGAATAAAACATGAAGTCTACTTTGCCTTCAAAACTTCTATTGGCTGTTGCTCTGATGATGAGCGGCAATAGTTATAGTCATGAAAAAAATAGTCAAGATGAATTTCCAATTTTGAAAGGTCCTTACATGGGACAAAAACCACCGGGTATGGTGGCGGAAGGCATCATCTCCAAAGATGGATGGGAGCTAGAGGGCGTGTTTGCACCCGGTATGAAGGAGTTTTACTTCACCTTAGATCGCGCCACAGAAGATAAGAAATTCCGTCCAACGGTTATTGGTTTTCGGCAACAAAACAATACCTGGAAGAAATTCACTGAATTCCTGCGACGGGGTGAAGTTTCGATCTCGCCAGACGGCAAGCGCATGCACATGGCGAAAGGGTATAAGGAGCGTATTGGTGATGGTTGGTCAGAGCGCAAAAGCCTTGGACCCATGTTTGACCGCAAAGACTGGGGGATTATGCGGCTGTCTGCATCCGCCAAAGGCACCTATGTTTTTGACGACTATAAAAACAAAGACACAATTCGCATTTCAACAATCAACAACGGCGAGCGTCAAGCGCCAAAAAAGATGGGGCCAGTGGTCAACACAGGCAAATGGACAGCCCACCCCTTTATTGCACCTGATGAAAGCTACCTTATTTGGGATAGCGAGCGGGAAGGCGGCTTTGGTAAAACGGATCTTTATATTAGTTTCCGACAAAAGGATGGTTCATGGGGACCTGCCATCAATATGGGACCAAAGGTCAATTCTGACAAATCGGATTTCTATGCGAGCGTAACGCCTGACGGCAAGTACATACTTTTCAACAGAACTGTAAATAAGAAACCTTTAAATATTGATATCTACTGGGTGGATGCACAGATTATTGAGACTCTCAGGCCTAAATCACAGCCGAAGAATAAACTCTCTCTAGCCTCTAAAAAGGACTAAATCATGAAATCCCTTTTTTCTTCAATAGTCTTACCTTTAATACTTTGCCTAGGCTGCACTCTGATGATGAGTAGCAAAAGTTATAGCCAAGATGAATTTCCAATATTGGAAGGCCCTTATATGGGGCAAAAGCCACCAGGTTTAATTCCTGAAGTTTTTGCTCCCGGCATTGTTAATACGGAGGGATTTGCTGAACATGAGGGCATGTTCGCACCAGGTATGAAGGCCTTTTATTTCATCAGGAGTGGTGAAAAAGATAAGTCCTTGAATGCCATTGAATATAAAAATAATCAATGGCGCGAATCTGTTGTCAAACAGGACGTGAGTGAACTATCTATCTCTCCCGATGGGATGACCTTCTTTTTGCAAAATAAATATATAGAGCGCACCAGCGCCGGTTGGTCGGAGCTAAAAAGCCTTGGCGCACCTTTCAAAGACATCCTCATCATGCGGCTTTCGCTGTCTTCCAACGGCACCTATTATTTTGATACCTATTCCAGAAAATTAGACACTCCGCTGCGCTATTCGCGCTTGATAGATGGTAAATATGAACAACCGAAGTCACTAGGCCCGCAGTTTGCGATTGGCAGATACAATGCCCACCCTTTCGTTGCACCTGATGACAGCTACATAATCTGGGACAGCGTAAGAGAAAGTGGATATGGCACATCTGACCTTTATATCAGCTTTCGAGCGGCCGATGGCTCGTGGGGCCCTGCCATTAACATGGGCGACAAGATAAATACCGCCAGCGCCGAAAACTATCCGAGTGTGTCACCCGACGGAAAATTTCTGTTCTTCGACCGGCGTAGTGGTGAACGTGTAAACGGCCAAAAACAGGTAGATATATACTGGGTAGATGCACAGATTATTGAAACGCTCAGACCCAAATAATAAATGTACAGAAACAAGTATCGGGCATGTTTGCCAAAATGCGAGGGAGAAAATTATGTTTAAATTCAACACATCAAATAAAAGAGAGAAAATTATGTTTAAATTCAACACATCAATTGTAAAAGCATTCCTGTTTTGTGTAGCTTTTGGAACAGTATATTCCCCACTAGCCATTGCCCAGCAAGAGTTCAGCATCCAGTCTGAAAGCATGCAAGAGACTAGGGAAATTATCGTCCATTTACCGAAGAACTATGATCCTGACAGTGAAGAGGGTTATCCGGTCATTTATAATCTGGATGCAGGTTCCACAGATAAATTGGTTGCGGAAATAGCCAGTTTTTACAACTGGGCGGAAATAATGCCCGAAGTGATCGTGATTGGTCTTAAAAATGTTCGCCGAGGGGTAGACTATCTTCCGCACTATTACGATCGTGAGCGAGATGGTGAGCAGGTAATTGGTAATGGCGGTAAGCTGTTGGCATATATAAAAGATGAGCTCATCCCCTTTGTTGATAGAGAGTTCAAAACCAATGGCCGCCGGGTTTTTGCCGGGCATTCATGGGGCGGACAATTTTTGACGTATACAATGAGCCAATCACCGAACCTGTTCGATGCTTACTTTATCACCAGCCCGGCTTTTGGAACTGAGGGGGAATGGGGTAAAAAAACTTTTGAAGCACTGGAGCAAACTTTAAAACAAGGTCTGGATTTTCCGGGATTTGTTTATGTTAGTGTTGGCGCGATCGAGGAGCCTATCATGCTGGCAATGTACTATCGTTTGACTGCATTGCTAAAGCAATACCTGCCCGAGAAAGTAACGTTTTACCATGAGGCCCATGACAGTGCAAATCATGCGAGCACTGCCGCAATATCTATTCCCAAAGCATTGCAACTATATTTTGCCCCTAGTCCAGCAGCTGAATGAAGCAACGCTGCCAAAACCTTTTCAATAAGAGCCGTTACTCGAAGTTTTCGATTATTCAAGGCTGCGCAGAATATAGGAAATTAATATGACGATCAATTCTACATTCAAAAAATTAATCATGGCAACGGCCGTTGTCGCAATGGTCGTCGTCGTTTTTCTCGTCCATGCATTGGCTGGATTGAATGCGGATCCAGTGGTTTTCGTCGAACCACCTGCGTTTGTCGAACGGTACGCAGCTGAAATGGACCATTCAGATCCGTCGTCCCCACTGAGGGAAACTGAAACAGACGGCGGACAGGTTGGCACATCTGAATTTGCAGAACTGACGAAGGACTTATCCAAAGAAGAAGCGTTAGTGTTTAACGTGATGCTGGATGGTGAATCGTCCGACGTGCTTCTGCGATTGTTTGCCCATCCTGAGAAAGCACAACGGGTGAAAGTGGCGTTGGCTTTTGGCTATGTGAATATTAAGTTTAGTCATAATGAAGAGACTGGCTTCTCAGAAAAAAGAAAGCAGTTTTGGCTAGATGTTGAGGAACACCTACCCGACATTCAAAACGCCCTTTTTGAAGCAATGATTACGTCCGCTCAAGAAGGAACAACGACTTACATTCCGTATATATTGGCTTGGATGCCTGGACAGGGCCATGAAACGCTCGAGTTGCTGACATGGGCGGCTAAACACCATTCGGATCCGTGGGTGCGAAGATTCTCTGTCTATTTTGTGGTTAGATTTGGAGGGGACGAAGAACTTTCCGTTCCGCTCCTGCGCAACCGAACCCACGACCCTGATTACAGGGTGCGTAAGGAAGTCCTGGAACGGCGGTTTAGCAGATTCATAGGAGAAAAGTGACGGAGGGAATAAATTTTATTGAAATCAAATAAGGGAAAAAACATGAAGTCTATTTACATTTTTATTACTCTGCTGCTTTCTATTCTAACGATGAGTAGCAAAAGTTATAGTCAAGACAGTTCAAAATCAAATCTTACTTTACTCAGCGACCAAATCCCGATTGATACCGCCTTGATTTTAGCACCGGGTATTATTTCAACTGAGCTATCTCATGAATCGGGGATCACTTTCAATCCGGAAATGACCGAATTATTTTTCAAGCGCAGAAAACCAGGTGAGAAAAACAAAATCTATACCATGAAATTAATCGGTGGGAAATGGTCAAAACCAGAGTTAGCATTATTTTCAATAAACAAGGAATATTCAGATTATGACCCTCGCATTAATCCCAAAGGAGATTTACTTTATTTTAGAAGTAGAAGACCATTAAAAGATGGCACTGAATCATCAGGGTCACATCAATGGTACATGGAAAAAAATGAAAGCGGTTGGGGGCAACCCATTCCCTTAGAAAAACCATTTGTAGATAGATTTACAAATCATATGATATCTTCCGAGAATGGTAATCTATATTTTAGTTCAAATGAGAAAGGAGCCAAGCCCCAAGATGAGGGCATTTATTACTCCATTAATCAAGAAGGTCAATATAAAACTATTGAAAGAATGGGTAAGGAAATAAATTTACCCGGCATGTGGACTTGTTGTCCCTACATAGCACCGGACGAAAGCTATATTTTATTTGATAGTCCAAGAGTTTCTGGATTTGGAGGTGCTGATTTATATATCAGTTTTAATCAAAACGGCAGCTGGACTGAATCTTATAATTTGGGGCCTAAAGTAAATACTAAATTAGGTGAAGGGATTGCAACTGTTTCGCCCGACGGGAGGTACTTGTTTTTTTATAGAAGTACAGTGAATGATGGAGATATTTATTGGGTGGATTTTGTTCAGATAAAAAAAGAACTTCTGGAGAAACTAAACAAAAACCAACAAGTCACTTCTAAACATTTATAAATGCAAACATTAAAAAAATTAGTCAATGAGAAAACTTAAGCTATGATAAATTACAGTTCCATATTTTTAATGATTTTATTCGTACTATTTTTAAATGCTTGCAACACTGTAAAGCAGAGCTCAAGAGATAGTGACTCACCAATTATAGAAGGCCCCTATCTCGGGCAAAAGCCACCGGGCTTAACCCCTGAAGCTTTCGCTCCCGGTATTGTTACGACAGAGCATTATGAATTAAACGGTGTCTTCACTCCTGATATGAAAGAGTTTTACCTCATAAGAGACGGTGGTAAATATGAAAAATCTTCATTGGTTGTTTTTCAAAATAAAAATAATCGATGGTACGAGTCAGTTATATCACCCCGGGTGGGAACTCCTTTTATCTCCCCCGATGGCAAAACCATGCATTTGGGCAGGCGGTATAAAGTGCGCACCGAGGCTGGTTGGTCAGAAGTAAAAAGCCTTGGCTCCCCTTTTGAAGACATGCCGATTATGCGTCTTACGGCTTCCTCTAAAGGAACTTATTTTTTTGATGAGTTCAAATCAGACTTTACTGGTTCTATTCGATATTCACGATTAGTGGATGGCTCATATGAAGAACCGAAACTGCTTAGCAAAAAAATTAATGGCGGAAAAAGCTTTCACCCCTTCATCGCGCCAGATGAGTCCTATCTTATATTTGATGGTAAAAGAGAAGGCGGATATGGCGGCTCTGATCTTTATATCAGTTATCGACAGCAAGATGGCTCATGGGGAGAGGCCATTAATTTGAGCGACAAGATAAACACAGGCGCCTGGGAAGCTGTTGCCAATGTGACGCCGGATGGTAAATACCTTTTCTTTAATAGGAATATGAACCCAGACAACTACAAAAATGTGGACATATTCTGGGTGGACGCGCAATTTATTGAGACGCTCAGGCCCAAATAATAATCTACATAACGAAAGGAATAAAATATGAAAACAATGAAATTATTAATAATGACATGTGTTATATCGCTAAACACTGTATTTGCTCAAGCAGATATTGAAAACGACGCTAGTTTTCCAACCTTAGAAGGTCCCTATTTTGGACAAAAGCCACCAGGCATAATTCCTGAAATTTTTGCGCCGGGTATTATTTCAATCAATGGAAGACATGAAGTCGGTATTTCGTTTTCCCCTGGTTTAGATGAAATATATTTTACAGCCAGTAGAAAAGACGAAGATCAACTTATCTATTTTTCAAAAGTCGAAGACAAAAAATGGACACCGATTCAAAAAGCAAA
>CAZOBX010000104.1:16921-17548 GCA_964578045.1 uncultured Kangiella sp.
GCAATGCAATAAAACTTGATTCACCTATAAATGACGATAATGTTTTCTATCCGATCCAAGCTAACAACGGCGATCTTTATTATTTTAGTTTATCAACATGGAAAACGTATTATGCGCCTAATGTCAATGGTAGTTTCCCCAAAGTAAAGGAAGTTGAAATTGAAATTGGCATACACGCCGCTATTTCCCCATCTCAAGATTATTTAGTAGTAAACGCTCGAAACAAAGAAGATGACAGTAGAACAGACAGCGAAATTTATGTCTATTTTAAGAAGAATGATGGCACATGGACAAAGCCAATTAACCTTGGAGATACAGCAAATTCTAACTTTCATGAAAGAGTTCCGAGCATCACCCCAGATGGCAAATATTTATTTTTTAGCCGATATAACGAAGAAGGCGAAATATCAAATTTGTATTGGGTGAGCACAGAAGTTATTGAGAATGTAAGGCCAAAGTTGTGAGGCATTAATCATTGAATCTGAGTGTATGCGTTGAAGAAGGCGCGAAAATTAAAGCAAATGAATCTATTGATTCAAGGAGGTCGGATGAACTTGAAACTTCTTATTCCATATCAAGTTGTTCTGACTCCCTTGATTCCGAATTGACCTGACTATCTTTAGTCTA
>CAZOBX010000104.1:17558-18861 GCA_964578045.1 uncultured Kangiella sp.
TGTTTTAGAATCGATTTGCTTAAACTGGCGGCTCGTTCAATCACTCTTAATGAAGCTTAAAAAAGTTTTATTTCAAAATAAAGGTAAATTATGAAGTATATTTGTATTTCAATTGTTCTGCTGTTTTCTATTCTAGCTTTCAGTAGCAAAAGTTATGGTCAAGATGAATTTCCAGTCTTGGAAGGTCCCTATCTCGGGCAAAAGCCACCCGGCTTAATTCCTGAACTTTTTGCACCTGGCATTATTTCAATTAGTGGAAGATCCGAAATGGGTGTTTCGTTTTCTCCTGATTTAGATGAAATGTATTTTACAGTTCAGAAAAAATCTGGCGTACCTGCTGATATCTATTTTTCAAAACTCGAAGATAAAAAATGGACACCGTTTAAAAAAGCAAATTTTACCAAAGGTAAAAAAGCCGGAGAAATGGAACCATTTGTGAGTTATGACGGTAAAAAAATATATTTCACCGCGTATAACGCTGACTTTACGGACACTAGCATTTGGTATGTAAACCGTCTGAACAATGGTTGGAGTAATGCAATAAAACTTGATTCACCTTTAAATGAGCATGAAGTGATGACTTCAACTCTCGCGAAGAACGGAGATCTTTATTATACCAATTTATCTAAAAAATTTAAAACCTACTATTCTCCTAATATAAATGGTAAATACCCTAAGTTTCAGGAAGCTGAAATTGAGTTTGGAGGTCACGCCTTTATTTCCCCGTCTCAAGATTATTTAATAGTAGATGCTCGAAACAGAGAAGACAAAAATCAAAAAGCGGATTTTTATGTTTATTTTAAAAAGAAAGACGGTGCATGGACAAAACCAATAAACCTTGGCATTACAGTAAACTCAACGTTTGATGAAACAGTTGCGACTGTCACTCCAGATGGCAAATATTTAATTTTTAGCCGACGTACCGAAGGCAACGCATTAAATCTTTATTGGGTGAGCACAGAAGTTATTGAGAATGTAAGACCAAAATTGTGATGCATTAATCATTGAATCTGAGTGTATGCGTTGAAGAAGGCGCGGAAATTCAAGCAAATGAATCTCTTGATTCCATCTGACCCCCTTGATTTTTCGATTTTGAACATTCGGTATAGTGTGAAAATAGTTTTAGTCTCGATTTGAGTTATCTAGAGCTCGATTGTTTTTTTTCGCTTTATTTTGGGAGGTGGCTGTAGATAGTGTGAAGGTTAGAAGCGGCTGCTAATATCTCAGACTGTGTGAAAACGATCGATTTTTGTCTTGATTTGTGATCTAATGATCTTAAGGTTCTTTAGCTATTGGTCGTCTT
>CAZOBX010000105.1:0-18670 GCA_964578045.1 uncultured Kangiella sp.
GTTCTATTTATTTTGCTTTGAAAACAACCTGAGTTGCCTATAAAATTAATCTATCTAAAGGTCATTTCTAACCAAAATAGTTTCTAACCAATATATAATCCTTATACAGCGTTTCTTCGGTAAAATAGTTTTCACCTCCTTTCCCTTTAATCGGCCTAAAAACCGCTTGTAACTCACCTGCCGGATTAATCAGATACAACATAAAACCATGACTCACTCGATAACTACCATAAATCCCAGATTCCTGAATATCCTCAACCGGCGTCAATACAGAAATCATTCCCAAGCTTTTTTCAAAGGCTTGTGCACTCGCCTGCATTTCCTCCCGATAAGTTAAACCCAGAAAATCATCATCAAAAAACGGTAAATATTCTTTTAGCCGTTTAACCGTATCTCGCTCATGATCGATGGAATAAAATAGAATATTCAGGTCTGCAAATTTGTTTTCTGTTTTTAGGTGTTTAGCCAGCTGAGCCAAAACCGCTAGCGTCATCGGACAGACATCTGGGCAGTTGGTATACCCGTAGCTGAGTAAATGCCATTTGCCCAATAAATCTTGATTGGTAAATTTTTGGTTTCGATGATCTAATACCACGAAATCATTCAGAGGATTAGAATTGGGAATTATAACGCCATTGATCAACGGCAGTTCTTTGTTGACCGCCAGCCACATTTTTCCGACAGCTAAAATAGAAATACTAAGTAGAAATACAACTATAATCGATAATTTCCGTTTTGCCATTAGCAGTCAATATCTCCAAATAAACATCTTGTACACATGCCAACGACATTTCTTCTAAATGCCAGGCGGCTTAAAGGCCAACCTACACTCTGTTAAATCCACCGCGCGTGTTAATCATCCGGAAAAGAATTTAAAAAATATCATTCTGCTTAAAAAGATATAATCTGCTTCAGTTGCCATTAAAGTGATCAATACTAAGATCGCTAGAGGTGGCATGAGAATGGTATAAATTAACGCCAGCCGCTCCCAAGCCAAATGCATAAAGATGCCAATGATAAGGCCTGCCTTAAGGAACATAAATAATAAAATAAGGCCCCAACGTAAATAACCCTGCACTTCATAAAAATCAACTAGATAAGAAAAGGTACTTAAAACAAAAAGCAGAGCCCATATTTTTAAATAGATACTGATAGGGTGTAGTTTAGCCGTCGCTTCTGACATGATATTACCTCACCAAAGATAGAAGAATGCGAAAATAAAGACCCACACTAAATCAACAAAATGCCAATAAAGCCCGGTAATTTCCACAATGTGATAACCACGCTTTTCGTAATAACCATTACGAACTCGCCTGGCAATGATCACTAGATAAATGACACCAGCCGTCACGTGTAAACCATGAAAACCCGTAATCATAAAAAAACTTGCGCCAAACTGTTCGGCCCCCATCGGATTTGTCCACGGCCTGACACCTTCATCGACGATTAATTTGGTCCACTCAAATGCTTGCATACCGACAAAAGACGCGCCTAACGCTGCAGTAATTATCATCAAGGTAAACACTTTCTTGCGGTCTCCTCGATAGGCATAATTCACCGCTAAAGCCATGGTGCCGCTACTGGTAATCAAGATAAACGTCATAATAGCAATTAGTAGTAATGGCACATGATGGCCAGCGATCATCAAAGAAAAGACTTCGCTGGTAGGCGGCCAGTCAGCGGTGGCGGTCATCCTGACGCTCATATAAGCGGTTAAGAAAATACTAAAAATAAACGTATCACTTAACAAAAAGATCCACATCATTAACTTGCCCCAAGGGACATCGAATGTCTGTTTGTCAGCCGACCAGTCGTCGACTAAACTTTTCATTCCGGTAGATGCTTCAGAAACGCTGGTACTCATAAATTACTCCTTAAAAACCACACATTGCAGCAATTGTATTGTAGGTTTCTGATGAACTGGTTAATAATGCAAAAAGTAGTATCCAGATCAAAAATAGGAAATGCCAATAGGTTTTACATAGGCTGAGACCTTTGCTCAATTTTTCGAATGAGCGACCTGAAGAGAATGGAATGATCACTTTTGCAAACGCAAGTAAACCACCTATTATATGTAAGCCATGCACACAGGTAAATAGATAGAAATAACTGTTGGCGGGATTTGTATTAATAAAATATCCGAGCGCATAGAGTTGTTTCCATACTGCAATTTGCCCAACTAAAAAAAGTGCGGTAAATAACAACGCGGCGGTCAATCCGATAATCACTCCGTTCATATTTTTTTGCTGGCTTAATTTCATGGTCCAGTGCATGGCGATACTGGCCAAAAACAAGGCGCCTGTATTCAGCCAAAGCTGCGATGCATCAGTAAAAGGCTGCCAGGGTTCACCTGCCATCGCTTGAAAATCAGGATACTGAGTGCGAGCTAAAAAAGTCACCGTAAACAAGAAAAAGATAATACCCACTACCGCGAGAAAAAACTTAAGTGCTGTTTTTTCAGGAATTCTGTTCGCCACGGACTCTGCATTTTCAAGGCTTGCGCTAGCGGTTAGTGGCTGCCATGATTTTTCTGCCAGGGTTTTGAAAAAACTCATGAAGCGTCTCCTCTCGAGTGGTGCTCATGGGTCGCATTGGGATCTTCCATTTCAACGTCTTCGTCGGGCATATTTTGTGGTATAAAATCCTGCTTAACACCAGGTACACTAAAATCATAGGCCCAACGATGAACCTCCGGTAAATGTTCACCCCAATTTCCATGCTTAGGCGGCGTATCGGCGGTTTGCCATTCAAGAGTGGTTGCACCCCACGGGTTCGCTTCTGCCTTTTTACCTTTTCTCAAGCTATATATCACGTTATAAATAAAGATCAGTTGAGCCAAGCCTACGATTAACGCAGCAATGGTAATACCGGCATTCATCGTTTGAGCAGATGCGGGAATAAAATCTGTCTCACCCATTGCAAAATATCGCCTTGGAACACCTAAGAATCCCAAGTAATGCATCGGTAGATAAACCGCATAAGTACCTAAAAAAGTAAACCAAAAATGAGTCTTGCTAAGCCCTGGATGTAAATGTTTACCACTGACCTTCGGAAACCAATGATAGATCGCTGCAAATAGCACCATCACCGGAGAAACGCCCATCACCATATGAAAGTGGGCGACCACAAAATAAGTATCCGACAGTGGCAGATCGACCACCACATTACCTAAAAATAATCCGGTTAAACCGCCGTGGGTAAAGGTAAAAATAAACCCGATGGCAAATAACATGGGCGTGGTTAAATGGATATTACCTTTCCAAAGTGTCAACACCCAGTTATAAACTTTAATCGCAGTTGGTACGGCGATGATCAAAGTCGTGGTCGCAAAAAAGAATCCAAAGTAAGGATTCATCCCGCTGACATACATATGATGAGCCCACACCACAAAACTAAGCGCACCGATAGCAACAATCGCCCAAACCATTTGCCGATAACCAAAAATGTTTTTTCTGGCATGAACCGCAATCACATCGGAAACCATGCCAAACGCAGGTAAAGCGACGATATAAACTTCCGGATGACCGAAAAACCAGAATAGATGTTGAAACAATATCGGACTGCCACCGGAATAACTCATTTGCTCACCCAGCGATATAATCGCTGGCATAAAAAAGCTGGTTCCAATCAGTTTGTCTAGTAGCATCATAATGGCGCTGACCAATAGCGCGGGAAACGCCAGCAGGCCTAAAATAGTGGCAACAAAAATTCCCCAAACAGATAGCGGCATGCGCATCAAGGTCATGCCTCTAGCTCTCGCTTGTAGTACAGTGGTCACGTAATTAAGGCCGCCCATAGTGAAGGCCACAATAAAAATAGCCAGTGATACAAGCATCAGAATAATGCCCCAACCTGAACCCGGCGTTCCTGGTAAGATGGCTTGCGGCGGGTAGAGCGTCCACCCGGCCCCGGTCGGCCCTCCGGTAACAAAGAAACTTGCCAGCAACACAATGACCGCCAATAAATAAACCCAGAAACTCAGCATATTTAAAAAAGGAAACACCATATCTCTTGCGCCAATCATCAGCGGAATTAAATAGTTTCCAAAACCACCTAAAAATAATGCGGTCAATAGGTAGATAACCATGATCATGCCATGCATGGTGACGAACTGAATGTAAGAACTGGGATCGATAAAAGAAAAAGAGCCAGGAAATCCGAGCTGCAAACGCATCATTCCAGAAAGCACTAAAGCAATCAGACCAACAAAAATAGCGACTACGCTATACTGAATAGCGATCACCTTATGATCCTGACTCCAAATATATTTCCATATAAATTTAGTCGGATGAGGCGATTCTTCTTCTACTTGATCCGCGATTGCAACGTAAGACATCAAAAACCCCTTTAATTAAATTAGTACTCTTTTAACCTATTTTCTTTACACTGTTGACTGTTGACTGTTACTTTTTATCTTCCACATACTGTGATTACCACGAGAATTTTCTATGTTCAATATGCGGCTATTATTCTTTATTTACAGAGTATTTATATAAGCGACCAAGTCATTCATCGCCTTGTCATCTTGCAAAATCTTTGACATTAATAACATTTGAACGCCGAACCGATCTTGCTTGTGACTGCCACGTATTCCCTGTTTAAAATTTTCTAATTGACGTTTAATATACCAATCATGTTGCCCAGCCAATCGAGGGGCATTTAATCCTTGATTACCTTGACCTTTGTCTCCATGACAAGTACCACAAGTGACAAAATAGGAAAATCCTCTTTCGGCATCACCCTCAATGGTGTCAGCCACAGGTGAAGCTTGCAGGGTCTGGATATATGCCGCCACATCTTTAACCGCGGATGGTCCAACTAAAGTTGAAGCCATTGGCGCCATTTGTTGGCCGTAGGTATCCTTTTCATGTTTGCCGCGAATTCCGTGTTGATAATAATTGAGTTGGCGGGAGATATACCACTGACCCATACCCGCGAGCTTTGGTGAATTCATCGCGAGATTGCCTTCTCCTGCCTGACCGTGACAAGCAGCACAAATAGTGTAAGACAGTTGGCCTTTATCAGGATTTCCCTGGGTAAAATTTTGAGTTTGTGCGAATGTTGGTTGTTCTTTTAACCAAGTTTGAAAGTCATTTTGATTGTCCACTACCACCCGACCTCGCATCGTAAAATGCGCCAATCCGCAAAGTTCCTCACAGAGAATATCGAAGGTTCCGGTGCGAGTGGGGGTAAACCAGATATAAGTCATGGTGCCCGGCACCAGATCCATTTTGACCCTAAACTGGGGAACGGTGAAATTGTGCAATACGTCTTTAGAGCGCATTACCACTTTAACTGGCTTGTCGAGCGGGATATGAAGTTCATTACTGGCGATCAAAATATCATCTTGGCCGTCGGGATCTTTCGGGTTAATACCAAAAGGATTGGAAGGAGATACAAAGGTGGTTTCAACTTTACCTAATTTTCCATCATTTCCCGGATAACGAAAGCTCCATTGCCATTGCTGACCGACTACCTCAACAACGTGTGCGTCTTCTGGCACGGTGATAATATCATCATAAACAACCAGTCCCGGCGCAAGCATTGCGACGACGCCTATAATGGTTGCAATAGTGAGAATGATTTCCAATTTTTTATTTTCAGGTTCGTACTCAGCTCTAGCGTTTTCCTTTTTCTTGTAACGTACAATTACGTAGGCCAGAAATCCATTTACCGCGACAAATACGAATCCAGTCACCCAAAAAGTGAGACTAATCGTGTCGTCAATAGTGTCCCAGTTGGAAGCAATGGGGGTTAAATACCAGGGGCTAAAGAGATGAAATAAGACGGAACCAATCACCAGTAAGATCAACGCAACTGCAATTTTCATAAACGAGGCATTCCTTGTTATTCTACAGAATTAATTATTTTAATTATCAGATCGACATACTATTGGCGTAAAACCAATAATGTCTGCTGGACAACACTGACTATTCATATTAAATGACCTAGTCAATATCAGCTGAACCGATCAAGGACTTGAGCGGTTCGAAACTAGTCTCTTTTACAAGAGTTACTAGCGATAATAATGTATTTTTTCAGTAGTTTTGTTAGTAAAAAATCAAACTACTTTAAGTTTTGAAAACGGATTGATAAAGTGTTTATCTATTGCGACCAGTTTGGATTCAGGATGTTTCTTTTTCATCATTTTGACAATCGCTTCTTCTTCTTCCTTGGCAGCATAAACCAAAACTAAAAACTTACCTGACTCTATCTCATCATGAAATGGTTTTATTTTTTTGTTTTCGCTGTCAATCCCATATAACCCACCTTCCCAAACGCCAAATAAAGTAAAAAACAGGATAATCAGAAAATAAACAGTGTTACTCAGAGGTGTGCCATAGGGTTCGTAATAGGCTGCCAGCACCACCAAAATCCAACCAAACACAAAGCCAATCATGCCACCGATGGTGGTTCCTCGGAAGAGATCGAGAGTTTCGAGATAATTGCTGGAATGGATATGTTTTTGGACGAGACCGGTCTCGTCTTTACTGATGACGTGCAGATACCAATCTAATAAGCCAGCTTCATGAAGATCGTCTGAGACTTTTTGGCTTACATTTAATGTGGGCGAAAGAAAATAAAGACATTTCATACTTTTCTCCTAAAATTAGAACTAGGATTTAGTTAGTCAGATACAGCTTAGATTCTTTAACAAAATATAGTAGTCTTTATAAACATAACACAGAGTTTAAAAAATAGACAATTTTTTTGTCGAAAGAATATAACTGATTGAAATATAATAGATTACACTGGAAAATAACAAATAGTTGAATGTCAGCGGGAAACGCGGGTTTATACCGGGATTGGCCTAAATTGGCCGATGAGATATTCGATAATACGCTAAACAATTAAGCGAACAGAAATGCCCAAAAGCACCACACCCATCGCCCAATCAATGTAGTGACCATGTTGCTGATACCAAATCAATACCAGTTTTCTGGAAAATCCCCAAGCCACCAATGCAAACCAGAGCATGGTATATATGGATAGCCATAATCCATAACCAACTTGTATCCACAAGGGGGTTGAAGGACTGACAATATTGGTGAAAAGCGCCACAAAAAACAAGGTAACTTTTGGGTTCAATACATTCACCACAAATCCTTGCCTAATTGCCTGTAACAGGTTGAGTTCGATGTGGCTTGAAGTATCGATCGGACTTTTATCGATTTTACGAGATTGAAAACTTCGATAAGCAAACCACAACAAATAAGCCGCACCAGCGTATTTGATAATCGCAAACATCCACTCTGAACGCGCCAGAATAATGGCCACACCAAACAGCGTATACGCCATATGGACTAAAATGCCCAGACCAATCCCAAACGCCGTCGCTAACCCCGTAGTTTTGCCGCAGCGGAGGGTATTTTTGATAACAATCGCAAAATCAGCGCCTGGACTGGCGACCGCAAAAAGATGGGCAGTGGCTAAAAGCAGAAATTCGTTTAACAATCCTTTTCCTTTTGAAATTTATTTTGTAGTGCTAAAAGAGCCCTCTCTCCAATTGCTCCTGCATTGCCCTAATGGCCTACGTCCGTGTCGGAATCCCAAAGGGAGAGGGGGTTTAAATCCTTCCTCGAGGAAAGAGGAGTTCCCTCAAGGGACCTACTTTTACTAGGGATTCTTACACCAATGTAGGGCACTAGAATAATGCGGGAACAATTGGCGTAAAAGTTAAAATACTTGAATGCATTGATTTATCTACAAGTTAAATGATTGGTCTCTAAAGCAAGCTGAGTAGTAACGGTATTTTTTTCTAGCACCTTTACTATCCTTTCGCTTCAATCTTAGCCCAACTATCTCGCAAGGTGACGGTCCGATTAAACACTAAATTTTCGCTATCATGATCATAACGATCGGCACAAAAATAACCTTCACGTTCAAATTGAAAGACTTCCTCTGGTTTGGCCTCCGCCAAAGATAATTCGACTCTGGCATCCTTAATCACTTCTAAACAATCAGGATTAATCGCTTTTAAAAAATCCTCCTGAGACGCGGGATTAGCGACATTAAACAATCGATCATACAATCGCACAGTAGCCGTTTTAGAGTGACTCTCCGACACCCAATGAATAACGCCTTTCGGTTTATATCCTGCTGGATTTTTTCCCAAAGTATTTTCATCATAACGGCATTTCAACTCGACAATATTGCCTTCTGCATCATTGACAATTTCATCACAAGTAATGACATAAGCGTTTCTCAATCGAACCGCTTTACCTAGAACTAATCGCTTATATTTTTTATTCGCACTCTCTCTAAAGTCGGCCTGGTCAATAAATAGAGTCTTGCTAAAATAAATTTTGCGGGTCCCCATCTGTTCTTTTTGAGGATGGCGTGGCGCATTAATCTCCTCAACTTTATCCTCCGGATAATTGGTAATCGTGACTTTCAGAGGTCTTAGCACGGCCATTGCACGCGGCGCATTATCGCCAAGATCTTCGCGCACACTATTTTCCAATAAACCCATTTCCACCGTATGTACTTTTTTAGTCACCCCGGTTCGAGCCACAAAATCTCGGATCGCCGCCGGTGAATATCCGCGTCGTCTCATGCCAGATATGGTGGGCATTCTCGGATCGTCCCATCCATCCACAACCCCTTCAACCACCAGCTGATTTAACTTACGTTTGCTGGTAATAGTATGTTCTAAATTAAGCCTGGAAAACTCTATCTGTTGTGGATGACAATCAATTGTAATATTGTCCAAAAACCAATCATACAAAGGACGATGGTCTTCAAATTCTAAAGTACAAAGAGAGTGGGTGACACCTTCAATTGCGTCCGAAATACCATGGGTAAAATCATAAGTGGGGTAAATACACCATTGATCGCCGGTGCGAATATGATGGGCTTTTTTAATTCGGTATATGACTGGATCGCGCATATTGATATTTGGCGAAGACATATCAATTTTGGCCCTTAAAGCGATGCTGCCATCTTCATATTCGCCGGCTTTCATTTTTCTGAACAAGTCCAGGTTGTCTTCTATTGAACGATCACGATACGGGCTATTTTTACCGGTCTCGGTCAAGGTGCCGCGATAAGTGCGCATTTCTTCCATACTCAGCTCACAAACATAGGCCACTCCTTTTTCGATCAACTCTTCGGCAAAACCGTACAGCTTGTCAAAATAATCAGCGGAATGGTGAATTTCCCCCGACCAATTAAAACCTAACCATTGAACATCTTTGGCGATCGCTTCCGCATAGGCCGACTCCTCTTTGGCAGGATTGGTATCATCAAAGCGTAAATTACATAATCCATTGTAATCTGCTGCAATACCGAAATTGATACAGATTGATTTAGCATGGCCGATATGTAAAAAGCCGTTTGGCTCCGGTGGAAATCGGGTCTGGATCGCGGTGTGTTTACCGGAAGCCAGATCCTTATCGATAATGTTTCTGATAAAATTAGTCGGTTTTGTCACTGTATTTGGGTTTTCTGAATCGCTCATGTTTTGCCTTTGTTAAATATCCCAGTAGCACACTGACCGGGTTCTCCTCATCGTAGGTTGGTGTAGAGAGCCGCGAAACCCAACAAATGCTAACATCACTCTAGACATCGTCAGTTGGGTTTCGTCCCTCAACACCAACCTAAATTTTTACCGCAACAGATTGCGGGGATTTTCTCTCAAGGAGATTAAATAGGTTTTATTTTGGCGATTTTACCTTAGATCGAAACAACCGCGTAGACCTTATTGCTGAAAATGATGGAATACTGAAGCAATTGAGGGGTTTGATAAGGTAAAATAGTAATATTCAGAATATCCAAGCAATATTTCAATAGTATGCCGACAACATTCCACCAACTCATAGCAAAAACTTCGCAAAAAACTCCGGAAAATATTGCGCTACAACGAAAAGAGCAGCAATTGACTTATCGAGAACTAAATCTGAAGGTCGCCGATGCTGCCCGTGGGTTGCTTTTGCAGGGTCTACAAACCAAGGAGCGAGTTGCTACCTATCTGCCTAAGCAGTTTGAAGCTGTTATCGGCATGTTTGCAACTACTTTAGCTGGCGGCGCGTTTGTTCCGGTAAACCCTTTGTTAAAATCCGCTCAGGTGGGCTATATCCTGAGTGATTGCCAGGTTTCGATACTGATTACATCGCATAGTCGTTATAAACAATTACAAATCATGCTTAGCTCACTTGATACACTGCATACCATCATTCTGACCGACTGCAAGCCTCAGGCCTGTCCTGAAAATTGCCTGCGATGGGAAGATTTTATACGCCAAGAAAGTCGAAATAGTGATGATCCATATACAGAGCACCTATTGGTCCATCCTGAAGAGATGGCGGCAATCCTTTATACCTCAGGAAGTACCGGACAACCAAAAGGTGTGGTTTTATCACATACCAATCTGGTCGCAGGGGCAAAGAGCGTTGCTGATTATCTGGGCAATACCACTGCAGATAAGCTACTCGCGGTATTGCCTTTCAGTTTTGATTATGGATTAAGTCAATTAACCACCGCATTTCTATCCGGAGCACGGGTGGTACTTCTTGAGTACTTGATGCCGCGAGACGTTGTTAATGCGGTTGTCCGGTATCAGATTACCGGATTAGCGGCGGTGCCGCCTTTATGGATCCAACTGGCAGAATTGGATTGGCCTAAAGAAGCCATCAACAGCTTAAGATACTTCACCAACACCGGTGGAGCGATGCCTAACACGACTTTGTCCCTATTGATGGCATCTCTCCCTAATAGCGTCCCTTACTTGATGTACGGCCTGACAGAGGCCTTTAGAAGCACTTACCTGGACCCTAAAGAAATAACCAATCGTCCCGGTTCCATGGGCAAAGCCATCCCCAATGCCGAGGTATTGATAATTAACTCTCAAGGCGAAATTTGCCAAAGTCATGAGGTAGGCGAGTTAGTTCATAAAGGCGTGCTTGTCGCTATGGGTTATTGGCAAGCTAAAGAAAAAACCGCGGAAAAATTCAGACCACTTCCAACTAAATTACACCAGCAATATGGCGATCAAATCGTAGTATGGTCCGGCGACCAGGTAAAAACCGATGAAGACGGATTCCTCTATTTTGTCGGTCGAAAAGATGACATGATCAAAAGTTCGGGTTATCGGATCAGTCCCGCAGAGCTGGAAGAACTATTATATGCGGATGACTCAATCAGTGAGGTCGCTGCCATTGGCATACCCCACCGTCGCTTAGGACAGGCAATCTTACTGGTGATAAAACCCTATGATAGCTTAAAGTTTAATCAGGCTGAGTTAACCAAATACTGTAAAAAACACCTGCCTAATTTTATGCAACCTCACTCAATCAAATTAGTGGATTCGCTTCCAAGAAACCCCAATGGTAAAATAAACCGAAAGCTATTGAGTAACCAGTATCAAAATCTATTCGAAGCCTAACCGACAAACCTGTAGGAGAGCGCGTCCCCGCCGCGAATAAACGTGAAAACAAAAAAAACAGTTAAACACAGCCCGATGACTCAATTCGAAAGTCAAAACAACGAATTGTTGGTAAACGGTATTGTTCTTTCAAATCTGAAACTAAGAGCCGGCCAAACCCCTTTTTATGCTTACGATCGCAGCGTCATATCACAAAAAATCACTCAATTTCGCGATGCAATGCCAAAAGAATTAAGACTTCACTACGCCATGAAAGCTAATCCCATGCCAGCGCTGGTTGATTTTGTCGCCTCGCAAGTGGATGGTCTGGATGTGGCCAGTGGCCAGGAGTTGAATATTGCATTAAATAGCGGAATGTCATCTCAAAACATTAGTTTTGCTGGACCGGGTAAACAGTTAAAAGAATTAGCAATGGCGGTGGCCAGTGATACAACGATAAATATAGAGTCATTTACCGAATTAGATCGAATCACTCAAATTTGTGAACAAACCGGGATAAAGGCCAAAATAGCCATACGGGTAAACCCTGATTTCGAACTAAAATCTTCGGGCATGAAAATGGGCGGTGGCGCGCAACAATTCGGGGTTGACGCAGAATTAGTTCCTGAGATGTTTGTTAAAATAAAACAAGCCGATCTTATTTACCAAGGACTGCATATTTTTACTGGGTCACAAAACCTCAACCCCGATTCGATCATCCTGGCCCACCAAAATATCTTCGCACTTGCTACCCGTTTACAGAGAGAATGTAATATACCGATTCAATCGCTGAATATCGGTGGCGGGCTGGGTATCCCCTATTTTCCGGGAGAGCAAGTTCTCCCGATTAGCGGAATTGGTGACGCCTTGCAGGCACATATTTCCAACTTTCATAATGAATTTGGAGAGACCGATATCGCCATGGAACTTGGCCGATATTTGGTCGGTGAGGCCGGCATTTATGCGGCTACAGTGACCGACATCAAACAATCACGGGGAACAAGCTTTGCGGTGCTCGATGGCGGATTGCATCATCACTTGTCAGCCTCCGGAAATTTTGGTCAGGTCATCCGAAAAAACTATCCCGTAGCGATTGGCAATAAAATGGATCAAGAAAACCAGCACCCAATACAAATCGTAGGCCCGCTTTGCACACCGTTAGATTTGATGGCTAATAAATATGAACTGCCAAATGTCGAAATTGGCGATTTAGTGGTTATTTACCAATCTGGCGCCTATGGCTATAGCGCAAGCCCGAGAGATTTCTTAAGTCATCCACAACCGGTAGAAATGCTGGTTTAGAACTATACCCGTGATACCTCAAAATGCAGGTTCCAGTGTTCAGCTAAAATACCTGAACACCAAAAGTAGGCGCTCTTAGGCGAGGCTATAAGCAACCATCTTCTACGTTATGAAATTTTGAGTTAGAATGACTAACCCTAAAATTCCATGCCTCAAATATGGTAACTTATAGCCTTGCTGGAATCTGCATTTTGAGGTAGCACGGGTATAACCACTGGCATCATGCCGGCTTATTGCATAAAATGACAGACAAGCGGCGCAATCCGGTCGCGCAAATCACCTTATAGGATAATTTTACCGAATATGTTTTTTACCCGTATTTACCAGACTCTCGTATCGCTGCCTCTTAAATTGTTGGTCAGCAGTAAATTGCTACCGGATGAACCGGTGAAAGATCTCGGTATTGATCGCGGTGCACCGATTTTTTATGTTTTACAACGGCGTTCAACCAGTAGCTTTTTGATCCTGAAAGAAAAGGCCAAACAACTCAATCTACCGGCCCCGCAAATAATTCATACACAGGCAGAAAAAATTGAAAATGGTTCGGTGTTTTTTTTACAAAGTAAAACGATGTTGGGGTTAGGTGGCAAACCGATAAAAAAATACCGACAATTATTTTGCAAATTGTTACAACAACAGACAAATGATTCCGCAATAAAACTCCAATTGATCCCTCTGTCTATCTATTGGGGCAGAAATCCGGGTAAAGAAAATTCCTTATTAAAGTTAATATTTACAGACACCGAAAGTGCCAATCCGCTGCGTAAATTTTTTCTATTTATTTTTCAAGGCAGAAATACTTTTGTCAAAATGGCTAAACCGATAGATCTGCATCAGGTAGCCCTTTCAGAAGCCAGTGCGGATATGCAGGTGACTAAATTAACCCGAACCTTGCGCGTTCATTTTCATCGTTTGCGCCGCGCGGCAATGGGCCCACTAATTACCAACCGTGGCCAGGTGATAACCAACATCCTGGTGAGTGATAATGTCAAAGGGGCAATCGAACGAGAAGCGAAAAGTAAAAAAATAACTACTAAAAAATCGACCAAACTTGCCGAAAAATATGCTAAAGAAATTGCCTCCGCCTATTCTTATAAAGCCGTTCGATTTATGGAATCGATGCTCACCCATTTATGGAACAAGATATATGATGGTGTAGTCGTTAGAAATGCAGAGATGGTCCGTGATTTAGCATCAACCCATGAAATTATTTATGTACCCAGCCATCGCAGTCATATCGACTATTTATTATTGTCTTATACCCTTTACCATGAAGGACTGGTTCCGCCACATATCGCCGCTGGAATAAACTTGAATTTCTGGCCTGCGGGCCCCTTATTAAGACGAGGTGGCGCATTCTTTTTACGCAGAAGTTTTGGTGGCAATAAATTGTATACATCAGTCTTTAATGAATACATTTTTCAGCTAATGGATCGCGGCATACCTTTGGAATTTTTCCCAGAAGGCGGTCGAAGTCGAACCGGTCGATTGCTACCGCCAAAAACAGGTTTACTGGCGATGACCATGCAGTCACTACTGAGAGGCACCCGCAAGCCAGTGGTCATAATTCCTGTTTATATTGGTTACGAGAGGATGTTTGAAGGTAAGAGTTACCTGAATGAATTAAGGGGCGCCGAAAAGAAAAAGGAGTCTTTCGGGCAACTTTTGGGGATTAGAAAAACCCTCAAACAAAATTTTGGTAAAGTCTATTTGAACTTTGCTGAGCCTATCTTCCTGAATAAATATTTAGATGAAAGACAGCCTGATTGGCATCAATATCGCGGAGAAGTCGGTGCTAAACCAAGCTGGCTCTCGCCGCAAGTGTCCGAGTTGTCCGAGCTAATTATGCAAAGAATTAATGCGGCGTCTACGGTTAACGCCATCAGCCTGGTGGCTCTTATTTTACTGTCAACTGAACGAATGGCCATTGGCAAAAAAGAGTTAATAGAACAGCTCGACATGCTACTAGACATCGCCAGAAGAGTCCCCTACAGCAACAATACCAAAATCCCAGAACAAAGTGGCGCACAACTGGTGGCGCAAGCGAAAGCCTTGGGAACCATTTTTGAAGTTAATAATCCAATGGGCGATATTATAGCCACCGATGAACAAACTGCCGTTCTGTTAACTTATTATCGTAATAATATTTTGCATATTTTTATCGGTTATTCACTGGTTGCCAGCTGTTTTGTGAACAATCAAAAAATGGCAAGATCAACCTTGCTCAAACGATGCCAGACTTTGTTCCCTTTTATCAAACGAGAACTATTTATCCATTGGAGTAGTGGACAGATTTCAAATTATCTTGAACGGGTCATCGACGCTTTTTGTGAGATCAATCTTTTAGAGCAAAAAGACAATCAGATCCTCAGAAAAGAAGAATCCAGCCAGGCTTTCGAGCAACTCATGTGCTTTGCCCAGCTGGTTAAACCCACACTATTAAGATATGGCATATTATTGACCTTGTTATCCACCCAAGTGGGCCACGGACGAATGAGTCGTCGCGAACTTGAAAAACACAGCCAGCAAGTGGCACAAAGATTGGCAGCCTTGTATAGCCTGAATGCCCCCGAGTCTTTTGATAAAAATTTGTTTAAAACCACTATCAGTGTTTTGCGCAAAGCCAAGTTGATTCAAATAGCCGAGGATAATTCTTTTGATATTGATCCAAAACTGGAAGCGCTTAATCAACAGGTTCTGGATAATGTCAATGTTGGCTCGAAGTTAATCATGCAAAAAACTGCTAGTTGGGCAAAGCAGTATTGGGAGAAAGGCTAGGGCCTGTTAGTAGGTGATTTACTTAAGTGGACGATTTACTTTAGAGGGATAGTTACACAAGCCTCTAACCCGCCCTCGGGATGATTGTTTAAACTTATTTCCCCACCATGCATTTCGGCTATACGTTGCACAATCGCCAGACCGAGACCAGATCCTTTCCCACCGCGGGCTTTGTCACCTCTGGCAAAAGGCTGGAACAACCGGGCTTTGTCTAAATCTTCAATGCCCGTACCATTATCACGCACTGCGATACGTAATCGTTTTTTATTGACTGAACTGGATACTATTACCGGCGCCTTACCATAACGAAACGCATTTTCGATTAGGTTACTGATCAATCTCTTCATCGCCAAAGGTTTAAACTTAATAAGATCGATCTCTTGCAAATCAGTTTCTATCCCGGCGTGTTGTTTGGTCGAAGCTTCCACCACCTGTTGTATGAGTTCGTTGATATAACCTTCTTCCATTTTTTCTTCACTGCCATATCGTACGTAACCAATAAACTGGTCGATAATATCATCCATATCCTGGGTATCGGCGATTAGTCCCTGTTTAAGTTCTTCATCTTGTTCCGATAAGAACTCGATCGAAAGCCGTATTCGGGTTATTGGAGTTCGCAGATCATGGGAAATCCCAGCCAGCAACAAGGTACGATCTTCTTCTAGTTGATGGACGTCGGCTGCCATCTGATTAAATGCCGCGGTCATTGCAACCAGTTCTTGCGGACCGGTTTCTTTCAGTCGTCCCGGATAGTCACCGCGGCCAATTTCTCTGGCGGCGAAGGCTAATCGTTTTAGCGGTCGATGCAATTGACTGACCAAGATCCAGGCTCCGATTAAACTTAACAAGAAAATGACCCCGGAGAAAATAAATAGCGAAATAGGAGCGCTATCGTCGTATTCGCCAATCGGCATTCTTATCCAGTATTCTGGATGGGTTGGTTCGTTAACCCAGACGTAAACTCTATCAGACACTTCCACCTTGACTCGTGTGCCTTCTTCCAGGAATGAGTTGGCTGCTTCAGTAAACGCCAAATGATCCTTAGCTATTTGAAGTCCCGATGGTAACGGTCCACCAGTTAACCAAAAAAGTTCTAGCTCGGTCGTTTCATTAAATCCAATCGATAAGTTTTTGGGAATATCGGTTTGTAAACCAATGTATTGTAACTTAATCTGATTAGTCACCAAATACATAATGGTTCGATTTTTTTGATCGACCACAAAATGCTGAACCGTAACATAGGAGGTAAACTGACTTATCACCAACAAAGTGGCGATCATCAGTGTATTTCGTCCAAAAAAACTTTTAGGTAAAATATGAAAACTCAAAAGTTAACTCTCAATTAATTAGCCTATACACGAAGCCCGAAGTGCGGCACTTAAAACCTAGTCTGCCATTTTACTTAGGTCGGCCACCAATTGACTCTTATCCTGGGCCTTAAGGACGCCACTTTTAACAATGCCATAACGCTCAGCGCTGGGTCCAACAATAAAAATTCTGGCTGAATGATCAACCGTATAAAATTCACCTTCGTCCTGATTGAGCGAATAGATGCCCCCGAGACTTTTTACCAAAGGGTCAATTTGTGATTTTTCGCCGCTGATTCCAATAAAATCCTGATGGAAATAGTCAAGATATTGGGTAAGGTGTTCCGGCGTATCGCGCATTGGATCAACTGATAAAAAGATGATTTGGAATTTATCGCGAGTGGTCTGGTCCATCAATTGGTACATTTGAGTCATCTGGGTAAGTGTATTTGGACAGACATCCGGGCAATTCGTATAACCAATAAAAATAAGATTCCAGTGGCTTTTAAAATGTTCCGTTTTGAAAGGCTTTCCTGAGTGGTCGATTAAAGTGAACTCTGATACTGGATTTTTCTTTGGATAAACCAACAAGGATTCAAAACGATTATCGATCTTGTTGTCGCTGGTGGAATCGGAAATATTCGATTCGATGGCATCGCTAAGGCCAAGATAATGTTGCAGATAAAGACCGCCCAAGACAGCGAATCCAATCAAGATGTAAGGAATCATTTTATTCATTTCTTTAATACCTAAAGTAATGATCGACCAACAAAGCAACAAATATCAATAATAGATAATTGATAGAGTATTTAAAGGTATCCATGGCAATTTTTCGCTCATCCGATAATTTAAGCTTAACCGCATAAGCCAAAAATATGAGACCCAAAATACTTGAAGAGATCGCGTAAACCAAACCCGACATGCGAGTTAAATAAGGCAACAAGCCAGCAAAAATCAACAAAACTGTATATAGAATAATACTGGTTTTTGTAAACTCGATGCCATGGGTAACTGGCAACATAGGAATGTTGGCCTTGGCATATTCATCCCGCCTGAAAATCGCTAGCGCCCAGAAATGAGGCGGTGTCCAAACAAAAATAATCAGCACCAGCAATAGTGCGTGTGGATGAATGGTTCCGCCATAACCATCCACTGCGGTCCAACCTAAAAGGGGTGGGATGGCACCACTTAGACCGCCAATAACAATATTCTGCGGCGTTGCCCTCTTAAGGTACATAGTGTATACAAACGCGTAACCTACTAATCCAAAAAGGGTGAGTAGAGCGGTTAATGGATTAATAAAAAAATACAACAAAATCATTGAGGTAACCGATAACACCATAGCCAGCAAGATCGCTTTTCGAGCATCGATTTTGCCTGTGGCAATTGGACGTTTCAAGGTTCGCGCCATGATGGCGTCAATTTTTTGATCCACCACGTGATTAACCACCGCCGCACCACCGGCGGCAAAACCGATACCGATGGTGGCAATAATCAATATATTCCACGGCACCATACCGGGTGTTGCCATAAACATTCCCACCACGGCAGTGACTAGAATCAGGACAACAACTTTAGGCTTGGTAAGTTCAAGATAGTCGCGCCAGGTGGCCTGAGCGGAAAATTTGATCTCGGAATCAGTCATTTGAATCACCATTTAAGTCATTCTCTTGCTTTTCTGTCGCCAGTTGACTTTGCTTGAGTTTTAGTTGAGTAATTAACAGTGCCATGACTAACAACAATAAAGCACCGACACCATTATGAGCGACTGCGTTATAAAGTGGCATTTGGAATATGATATTGAACACGCCTAGTGAAACTTGCACTAATAGCAAAACAGCGATCAATCGACCGAAATTTCCCAACAAATAAGAATCTCTTTGCCGGATAAGCTGAAAGCTCATGATAGCCAACATAATCG
>CAZOBX010000106.1:0-3571 GCA_964578045.1 uncultured Kangiella sp.
CCTGGCTACTTGATCGAACTGAATTAAAATCTCCAATATGCATTGTTTTTACTCTCATTTGCTAATTTCATTGAGAATATGCTAGTACTCCGACACAGGGATTATGACTAGTTCAGCAAGCCGAGAACCAGTCCAAGACTAGGCTCACGACCGAAGAACTAGTTTACTAATTCGAGGACGTGCAACAACGAATTGGACTGATTCTCGGCTTGCCCGGAGGGCGTTCAACCAAAAGGCGACTGCCGCGTCGTAACGCTCGTAAAGGGCGAACCATTCCCTTCGCATTACGCCTTGCATTCACCATTTGGTTGAACGCTGAATTAGTCATAATCCCTGTGTCGGAATACTAGCTATCGACCTACAAAAGGGCATCTTAAATTTGAGCGGCTGAAGATATTAGTAAACCCTTTAATAGACAATTGGGAGATAAAAGACGCCTAAGCTTCAACAGGCCCTAGCGCTGAAGACTTCGCTTGTAGAGATATTCCTTAATTAACCGCAGTTGAGCGTTGATTCTTTCTCGGGCGTATGGATCTTCGGTATGCACGTTTAACGCTTGATAATACTGATTTCTAGCACCGCCTAAATCACCAACAGAGACAAGGTAATTACCTTCGGTTTCAAAAACCTCCGATTGAAATCCAGATTCTTCCTGGGCTTTAGACAATAATTTATATAGATGAGGCGCAAAAGTGGTCATGTGGATATTTTTCAGCAATAACTCTCTTGCTTCGGCCGGCTTTTGCGCGGCTAATAACAATTTAGCGTTCATTTCGACCAGTGCAAGATTGCCGGGAATTTTGTCGAGAAAATTTTGAATAATAGAAAGAGAGCGAACTGGCTGCTGTCTAACGATATCAAGTTCCGCCAGCGCGATCCCATAGGAGGTTTGGCCTGGATTTTTTTTAGTCAATTGCAGTAATAATTTTTCAGCTACATCCAGTTTTTTTCCTTTGGATAATAATAACGCGTAGCCATAGAGTTTCTCATCGCTATCAAACTCGCCGTTTTGATATCGTCGTTTCGCTGAATCGAGAATGGATGGTGTGATTTTTGTAGTGAGCGCTTTTATTTTTTGTTTGATAAGCTTATAAGTTGGTTTTTCAATTACCGGACGAGTGGGCAGTTCAGCCGCTCTTAAACGAGCGTCCGTTATTCGGTTTCGGGAGAGAGGGTGGGTTTGCAAGAATTCAAAAGAACTGGAACGGTATCTCACATTTTGCTGCATTTTCTCAAAAAAGGTCACCACGGCTCCTGGATCGAATCCAGCACGATACATAGTGACTATGCCAATACGATCTGCCTCTGACTCGTTAGAACGAGTATGGTTGATGATTGCTTGTTGGGTTAAGCCTTGAGTACCAACCATTGCAGCAATGGTTGCATCTGAATTATTAGTTTGAGAGGCGATTAATATTGCTGCGACAAATGCCGCTAGCGATGGTAAGGACAATTGACTCTGGAGTTCTATTCTTCGGGCTAAATGTCGTTGGGTGACGTGAGCGATTTCATGGCCGATGACTGACGCTAGCTCACTTTCATTTTCGGTTTTATTGATAAGGCCTGTATGTAGCCCAATATAGCCGCCAGGTAGCGCGAATGCATTGATGGTGCTTTGCTCAATGATGAAAAATGAGAATCGTCGATCAGCAGCGCGTGGATTATTTTCCACCAGTCGAAATCCTAGATGTTGGATATAATCGTTCACTTCAGCGTCATTCATCAACGGAGCAAACGCTCTGAGCTGGCGCATATATGAATCGCCGACAGCTTGTTCTTTGGCGACGCTAAATACTTGAGAGGCACTGCTGCCTATATCAGGAAGGTCATTGTTGGCTGCAATTGCAAAACTGCCTGCACCGGTTAATATGAGTGCATACAAACTACTGAGTAACTTCATAGGATAAAGACTTTTTCCTTTGCTGGTTAAATAAACTGTCACTTTGATTCTAAATCATTGAATTAGTTCAAAATCATGGAATTGAAAATGACTTAACGATTATATGCTTATTATTGTTATAAGTCCTTTTAAGCATGTAATTTAATGGTAAAATTCCCATATCGTAACACTTGTTCAATCTAACCTGCGAATTATTGTGAAATCAGATCAAATAGAAGTCGATGCTAGGAAAATACCTTGTCCTATGCCATTATTAAAGTTAAAACAAGCACTTAATCAGATGAGCAAAGGACAGGTTGTGCATTTAATTGCCACCGATCCTACTTCCAAAAGAGATTTTGTTTCTTATGTCAAGATGACCAATCATCAGCTACGTTATGAAGAACAGCAAGGTGAAATTCATTTCTATGTTATTAAGGGGTGAATAGACATCAATTACAAACAAATGTGCTCGAACAAAAAAGGAACAAAAAGTAAATGAATAAGCTTTTTATTCGTTGGTTTAAAAGAAATTTTTCCAACCCTCAGGCTGTAATACTGGCGGTAATGTTAGTGGGTGGATTTCTGGCTATCTATTTAATGGGTCAGATTTTAATGCCTCTTCTGGTAGCGACGGTATTCGCCTATTTGCTTGAGTGGGCGGTTAGCGCCCTGGTTAAAAGAAAAATACCTCGTTTGGTAGCAGTAATATCTGTTTTTATTAGTTTTTGTACAGTCAGTCTGGCAATCATTATTGGCATCATACCTTTGCTGGGTCACCAGGTTGAATTGTTATTCACCGATTTACCCAACATGGCGGCAAACATCCAAACTAAATTATTGGAGTTGCCGGAAAAATATCCTGATCTAGTGACTAAAGAACAGCTTGAGTTAGTGATCCGACAGTTAGGTGGCGGTCTGAGCAACGTGGGCGATCTGTTAGTTTCCTTTTCACTCGCTTCATTTAAGAACATTGTCACGATCATGATTTATATGATTTTGGTACCTTTGTTGGTATTTTTCTTTTTGAAAGATAAGAGTACCATTCTCAACTGGATGGAACGCTGGGTACCCGATGAGCGACAATTATCGATGCGGGTCTGGAACGAAGTCGACATGCAGATCGGAAACTACGTTCGCGGTAAAGTAGTCGAGATTTTTGTGGTTGGCGTCGCCAGCTATATTAGTTTTGTAATCTTTAACCTAAATTATGCCGTGTTGCTTGGCGTACTAGTGGGACTCTCTGTACTAGTCCCTTATATTGGTGCAACGTTAGTAACCATTCCCGTTGCGTTAGTTGGGTTAATCCAATTTGGAACCGGTGATACATTTCTATATCTAATGATCACTTATCTGGTAATCCAGGCACTGGACGGCAATGTTTTAGTGCCGCTTTTGTTTTCAGAAACAAATAATTTACACCCAGTCGCAATTATTACAGCAGTACTATTTTTTGGTGGGATTTGGGGATTCTGGGGGGTGTTTTTTGCCATCCCGTTAGCGACTTTGGTGGTCGCAGTTATAGATGCGTTAGATGAATCTAAAGTGGTTGAAGAGACCGATTAGTAACTTTTAATATTTAGGTGGGGAAAAAGATTTTGAATAATAAGCGCGGATTATTGGATTTTAAACGGATTTTGTATTTATTTTTCTTTCTGATTTCATTATCCGCTTGTGGACAGGATTCTGGAG
>CAZOBX010000106.1:3581-12807 GCA_964578045.1 uncultured Kangiella sp.
AACAAATAGTCAAGCTGTTGCTAATCAAAAAGCAGATCAGGAAATTTCAAAAACTCAAGCAACGGAAAGAGAACGTGGGCAAAAAACCAATACTGTTAGAGACTGGAAAACAATTACCGAATCAGGTGTTATTCGAGCCCTAAAGCTTCAATGGGAAGAAGAAGATAGTTTACCTCGTTCCGGGTCAACCAGTTTATTCCATATTGAGTTGTTCACTCAATTTGCCCACAAACATCACTTGAAAGTTGAATGGATCAAGGTAAATAGTCTTGAGCAAATGTTCGATTATTTAAACCAATACAAAGCCGATGTTATTCCCAGGCATCTTACTATCACGGAAAATCGGGCCAAAAAGATGCATTTTACTCATCCTATAATGCTCGACGTTGAGGTACTGGTCGCTAAAAAGGGGACTGTTACACCCTCTGAAAAAGATCCAATCGTGGTCAGCGTGCCGCAAGGTACCTCTTATGTAGAAGGAATAGAGCGAAATTTTCCCCATTGGAAAATTGAGTTCACTAATGGTGCACTTAATTCTGAAGCAATTGCTGACATTCTGATAGCCGAGAAAATTCAATACAGCTTGTTAGATGGTCAATCAGCCAATACCTTAATGAGTTATCATGAAAATATCGATATCTTGATGAAGATGCCAGAAACCAGGCAACTGAGTTGGGCGGTGCATCAAAACAATCTTTCTTTGCTCGATAAGCTCAATGAATTTATAGCGGTACATCACATCGTTAACACTTCACGTCTCACTCGAACGGATGATCTAGACCTTCTAAAACAGAACAAACAATCATTGAGAGTCATCACTCGCAATAGTCCAGAAACCTATTTTTTATGGCGTGGCGAACTGAAGGGGTTCGAATATGAGTTGATGCAAGAATTTACCAAACGACAAGGGCTAAGGTTAGAAATCATTGTTGCAGATACTTTTCAACAAATGAAAGATTTACTCGAGCAAGGCAAAGGGGATGTTATCGCCGCGGGTTTATCTCGGACCGAACAGCGGCGGTCGCAACTACGATTTAGCTCTCGCTATAACCGAGTTTCAGAATTGTTGGTTGCCAATAAAGACAGTCTACCAATTAAAAAATTATCAGATCTAAAAGACCGCACAATATCTGTACGTCGTTCAAGTGCGTTTTGGCAAACAGCCCAACAGTTGGCAAGTACTCATGGCGTTAAAATTCTTGCTGCGAAGGAAAACCTGCCAACGGAATTGTTGATTGCTCAGGTAGCGGACAAAAAAATTGATCTGACTATTGCAGACAGCAATATCGTCAGTATAGAAAAACGCTTCAGAGATAATATCGAGACGCCTTTAACCTTAAAAGAGGGTGTTCCTTACGCTTACGTAGTGCGTCAAAACAATCCAAAACTGCTGACAGCGCTGAACGTGTTTATAAAAAAAGAATATCGTGGAACCTTTTATAACGTGGTTAAAGCAAAATATTTTTCTAATCAAAAAAGACTAACCAGTTATCGTTCGGATAGAATTACGGCCGATTCCAGTTTGTCCCCCTATGATCAACTGGTGAAGAAAAATGCCAGAAATTATCAGTTCGACTGGAGATTGATCACCTCACAAATGTTTCAAGAAAGCCGATTTAATCCTGATGCAAAATCATCGGCTGGCGCACAAGGATTAATGCAAGTTTTACCAAGGACCGCTAAAGAGCTTGGTTTTGATGATTTGACTAAGCCTGAGCAATCGGTCGCCGCAGGGATCCAATATCTTGATTGGACGCGGGCAAGATTTTCAAAAGAAATTCCGATTGAAGAACGACTGTTTTTCGCCTTGGCAGCCTATAACGCTGGTTTTGGTCATGTTCGAGATGCTCAGCGACTAGCAAAACAAATGAACCTTAGAGAAGATAAATGGTTTAACAATGTCGAAAAAGCCATGTTGTTATTACAGCAACCAGAATACTATAAAAAAACACGCTACGGCTATTGTCGAGGAAGCGAGCCGGTGAATTATGTCCGGGAGATTCAGCAGCGATATTTAAGTTATGTGGATATTACTTATTAGGTTTTGTTGCTAATGAATTTAACTGGGTTCTGTTGTGCGGAAGACGGCTTGAACGATTATTGGGTTGTGGTCTAAGGCACACAGTTGCTAAAACTAAAGGAGAGATAAACCATTAGTGCATTACAAAAAGCTCACTCCTTGTTCCAACAAAAGCGTTATAAAGAAGCAGAAAATATACTGCGACAACTGCTCGCCGAACAACCACAAAATCCTCATGCGCTTTATGCGCTAGCGAAAATTGAGCTCAGGTTTAATGCATTCAAAGATGCGATTCCTCTGTTAGTCAAATGTACAGCTTTAATGCCAGGGCATCCGGAACCTTTGTTGCAGCTTGCCGGACTGTTTAAAGAAACAAATCAGCCGCAAGATGCCGATCGCTGTTTTCAGCAATTAGTCAAGCGTTTTCCTGAACTCGGTAAAGCGCATTTTAACTATGCGGGATTCTTACAGTCGGTTGGAGATAAAAACAATTCACTAAGGGAATTACGAAAGACCTTACAACTCGAACCCAAACATACTGCCGCGATGTTAGCATTAACTGATCTTTACAGGATAGAAAATAACGATCCGATCATTAAACAAATGCAAAACTTGCTAAAGGAGATCAAAGGCAATATTAATAGAGAGAGTTCGAAAAAGAATCAAGTAGCAGAAATGCACTTGCACTATGCTCTCGGAAAATGTTTTGATGATTTAGATGACTACCAGACTGCATTTACTTATTGGAAGGCTGCAAATCAGATCCAGCTCAATCAATGTGATTTTCGAGTGACACAAATGCTTCCTTTTTATTCTCAACTCAAGGCAGTTTTTACAGCGATAAATCCGAACGTTAAAATCGCACGGCAGCGGGTTCAACTGAGACCTATATTTATCGTTGGGATGCCGCGTTCCGGCTCAACTTTGTTGGAGCAAATGCTGCGAAGCCATAGTGAAATCGAATCTGCCGGCGAAGTTAATTATATTGGTGGAAACGTCGTTTCCCACATTCAGCAAATAACTGGTAAACCCTATCCGTTAGCGCTTGATCAGTTAAACAAAGAACAACTAATAGCATTGGGTGACGACTACTTAAAAGCACTGCAAAAGCATCATCCTAAAGCTGGTTATATAGTCGATAAACTACCGGCAAATTTTCAGTCAGTTGGGCTGATTAAAATGATCTTGCCTGATGCAATAATCATCAATTTATCTAGAAATCCGCTAGCCACTGGTGTATCCATCTACCGAAATTATTTTGCTGAAAATGAACCTTATTTTTGTGATCTGAATGAATTCTCAGAATATTATCTGGCCTATTGCGATCTCATCCGATACTGGCAAAAAAAGATGCCAAATGAGATGGTTTCAATCACTTATGAAGAGTTGGTTGCGCAACCACAAAAGCAAATCGAACGAATACTAACTCGCTGTCAATTAGGTTGGCAAGAAGCCTGCCTGAAGTTCTATCATAATCCAAACCAGGTATTAACTCTAAGCGCGTCTCAAGTGCAACAACCTTTATACCAAACATCGCTGAATAAATGGAAAAACTACGAGCCATTTTTATCTGCCATGAAAAACAAATTAACGGCTATTTGAGAAGGGCACCTTAGATAAGCTTTGAGCAAAATCTAAAACGAATTAATGTACTAACTTAGATTGTCGACTAATCGATTATATAATCCATGATCTCATTTGCCGCTTGGATTCCTTCGGCAATTGCGGTAACTACCAAGTCTGCCCCTCGGACCATATCGCCTCCGGCAAAGACTCCATTCGCGCTGGTTTGCTGCGAATACTCCCGATCAATATCCTCCGTAGGAAGCATATCGACTAAACCAGATTCTTTTAATTTGATCCCTGAGGATTCAAACCAGTCCGCCGGGCTTGCTTTAAAGCCGAATGCGGTGATAACGATATCTGCGGTCAATAATTGCTCGCTATTTTCTTCGGTTAACAACTGTGTCTTACCATTAGTTTGATCAATTTGTTGATAGGTTTTTTCGACATTCAGCCCAACCACTTGTGCGCCGTGAGCTGACGTAGCTATTGAGGTCGGCGCAAAATTAAATAGAAACTCTACACCTTCTTCTTTAGCGTTTGAGACTTCTCGAGGAGAGCCAGGCATTGACTGTTGATCTCTCCTGTAAACACAGGAAACAGATTTTGCACCTTGTCTAACGGCCGACCTGACGCAGTCCATAGCCGTATCTCCACCTCCCAAAACAATGACTGACTTGTCCTTTAGATCATAATGCGGGTAATCAGGCATTTGATAATCTTGCTGCTGGTTGATATTGCCAATCAAATAATCCAGCGCACGAATAACGCCGTCCGATTCAATGCCGGGCAGATTAGCTTTAACGCTGGTATAGGTACCCATCGCTAGAAAAACCGAATCATAATCTGACTGCAGTTGATCAAAAGAAATGGATTCGCCGATATTGGTATTCAATTGAAATTCTACGCCAATGTCTTGTAAAAACTCGCGTCTTTTACGCATCACCTCTTTCTCTAGTTTGAATCCGGGAATGCCAAAGGTGAGCAGTCCACCAATTTCTGGGTATCGATCATAAACAACGGTTTTAATTCCATTTCTTGCCAACTGATCGGCACAGGCTAAACCGGCGGGTCCAGCACCTACAATAGCGATTTTTTTATCGGAAACGGGCACTTGCGAAAGGTCAGGTCGCCATTTATTGGCTATAGCCCGATCGCTAATGTTTTTTTCAATGGCACCAATAGTGACCGCACCAAAACCAGTATTTAATGTACAGGCTTGTTCACACAACCGATCTTGTGGACATACCCGCCCGCAAATTTCCGGCAAAGGATTGGTTTCATACATTAGCTCGGCGGCTTGTTGATAGTTTTCCTGTGCGACCTGTTCCAACCAATTAGGAATATAGTTATGCAGTGGACATTTCCATTCACAATAAGGATTTCCACAATCCAAACATCGTGCCGCCTGGTTTGAAGAATCGCTGGTTTCGCTTACAGAATAAATTTCTTTAAAATCAATGCGTCGATTTTTCGACGGACGTTTATCCGGTGTTTTCCTCGGATGATATAAGAAATTTAACGGATCTCTTTCAATTTCTAAATTTCCGGAATCGTCTTTATCGACTTTGATAATAGTCATTTTATGATCCTCAGCGGTACAGACTTAAGCGGTCTTATTTGATCGATGCCGGTATCAGGTTGATCAAAGTCGCGCTCTTCTGGTTCAGCTAGGCTAGTAACCTTGGGCACCACGAGTTTAAAATAATCCAGATAGTGTTCGAAATTGCGAGTGATTTTTCTTGCCCAGGGACTATTAGTAGCAAGAACGTGTTGTTGCAATAGATCACTGAGTTGTTCGGTATAATCATCACATTCGGTTTCTGCAAAACTGAAAATTTCGACATGTCCCGGGTTAATATTTTTATCCAGGGTTTCTCTTAAATCTAAAACAAAAGCAATACCGCCTGTCATTCCCGCAGCAAAATTTTCTCCAACAGGTCCCAATACTAATACCGCTCCTCCTGTCATATATTCGCATCCATGATCGCCAACGCCTTCTACCACGCTAATAGCGCCGGAGTTTCTAACCGCAAATCGTTCTCCAGCCTGACCTGAGGCAAATAGTTTTCCGCCCGTTGCACCGTACAAACAGGTATTGCCGATAATAGCGCCACGACTTGCTACATATTGAATATTGGCGGGTGATCGAACAATAATACTGCCCCCAGACATGCCTTTTCCAACATAATCATTGGCATCACCGGTTAAAACCAAATTCATGCCGGGGTAATTCCATACTCCAAAACTTTGGCCTGCAATGCCGGTGAAGGAAAGATTGATTTGTAGTTCATCAGCTCTGGACTTTCGTTTAGCTAAATGTCCGGCCAAGGTTGCGCCTACTGAACGATCGTAGTTCTTTATTTTATAGTGAAGGTTAATTACGCTGGTATCCGCAGTAAAACCTGTAACATCCTTTAATATTTCTTGATTCATCAGTCCTTTATCAAAGGGGAGATTCTTAATTCCCTGATAGTGGGCTTGAGTGGAATCTGGACGTTTTGCAGAATCGAGAATAACTTGTAAATTCAGATGTTTTTGTTGTTGGGTATTTCCCTCAATCAAACTTAACAAATCGGTGCGACCGATCAGTTGATCGAGACTTGCTACACCTAATTTTGCTAGCCAGTAACGGACTTCAGTCGCCACAAATTCGAAGTAATTAATGACTTTCTCGGGTAACCCTTGATAGTGCTGTTCACGTAACTGTTGATTTTGGGTGGCGATGCCAGTCGCACAATTATTCAAATGACAGATCCGGAGAAACTTACAGCCTAAAGCGACCATAGGACCAGTGCCAAAACCAAAACTATCAGCGCCCAAAATAGCCCCTTTAATCACATCCAGGCCGGTCTTTAAACCGCCATCGACCTGCAGACAGATTTTATCCCTTAAACCGTTTTCTATCAGCGCTTGATGGGCTTCACTTAGGCCTAATTCCCATGGCGTACCAGCATATTTGACTGATGTCAACGGGCTTGCCCCAGTACCGCCATCGTGGCCGGCAATAGTGATCATATCCGCATAGGCTTTTGCCACACCTGCGGCAATCGTACCCACACCGGGACCGGACACCAGTTTTACTGAAACCAGCGCATCAGGGTTAACCTGTTTAAGATCAAAAATAAGTTGGGCAATATCTTCGATCGAATAGATGTCATGATGAGGTGGGGGAGAGATCAGGGTAATACCTGGCGTGGCGTTTCTTAGTCGGGCGATTTCCAAAGAGACTTTTGCGCCGGGTAATTGTCCCCCTTCGCCAGGTTTAGCGCCTTGGGCAATTTTTATTTGTAGTACCTCTGCGCTAATAAGATAATCAGCAGTCACGCCAAAACGACCGGAGGCGACCTGTTTAATTTTTGAGTTTCTTAGGGTGCCAAATCTGGCTGGATCTTCGCCGCCCTCGCCACTATTCGATCGACCACCGATAGTATTCATTGCTATCGCCAGTGATTCGTGAGCTTCTGGACTGAGCGCGCCAATTGACATACCGGCCGAGTCAAAACGTTTTAACACCGCTGATTTATCTTCAACTTTTTCAAGCGGTAAAGGCTTATCAGCGGGCCTGGGTATCATCATATCTCTCAGACTCGCAATCGGACGATGATTCACTTGATCCGCATAGGCTTGATAATCTTGATATTGACCTGAGTTAATCGCTTTATGCAATAAAGTCACCACATCGGGGTTATAACTATGATATTCAGCGCCATGCACAAACTTAAACTGGCCGCTTCGTTGCATTTTTTTCTGCGGCAACCAGGCTTTGCGAGCGTTAAGCAGAGCTGCTTGATGCAAATCATCGAAGGTTGCACCGCCAATTCTTGACAAACAATTAGGGAAACATTGGTTGACGATCGCCGAATCCAGACCAATACACTCGAACAATTGGGCGCTGCGATAACTAGCAATCGTTGAGATCCCCATTTTCGAAAGTATTTTTAGCAACCCTTTATTGATGCCGATCAAATAGTTTTTACGAGCGTTAACTATATCGGTTGATAGTTTTGATTCGGTGGATAATCGATTAATAATTTGCAATGCAAGATAAGGCGAAATCGCAGTCGCGCCAACGCCTAACAACACCGCAAATTGATGGGGATCGCGAGTGGTAGCTGTTTCAACTACAATATTAGTATCGCAACGTAATCCTTCTTTTATCAATCGCTGATGGACTGCTCCGGTTGCCAATACTGCATGCACCGGGAGTTTACCTTTTTGAATATCACGATCCGTTAACTGTAATATAACGCATCCTTCACGGACCAATTGGACTGCCTTGTCGCATATATCCTCGATCGCCAGCTGAAGATCACCGTCTATTGGATAATTGAGCGAGATCGATTGAAACTGATAATATTCTTGGTCGAGGGCTTTTAATTGCTGAAGTTTGGCATAATTAAGGACTGGTTTACCGATGATTGCACGATATGCCAGACCATTTGTTTCCTGAAAAACATTGTGTTCGCGGCCAAAACAAGTTTCTAATGACATGACCGATGCCTCCCTTAAAGGATCGATAGGCGGGTTAGTCACTTGCGCAAATTGCTGCCGGAAATAGTCAAACAGGTTTCTGGACTGTGTAGATAAAACCGCCATAGGGGTATCATCTCCCATCGAACTGGTCGGTTCCTGGCTATTATTTGCTATGACCTGAATGACTTGTTCACATTCTTCTAAGGAGACGTTAAACAATTTTTCGAATATTGGTAAGTCTTTTAAATTTTCATTAATGTAGTTTTCAGCTGCTCGTTTTTCGATCCGGGCATTACTTCGTAATCGAATGGTATTTTCTCGTAACCATTCCAGGTAAGGATGACGGCTTTTAAGCAGATCATCGATTTTATTGGTACGCCAGATCCGTCCTTCACTGATATCAGCCGCCAACATCTCTCCCGGACCAACTCGATCTTTTTCAATCACATCGGCTTCATCATAGTCCCAAACACCGATTTCTGAGGCGACCGTTAAAATACGATCTTTAGTGATCACATAGCGGGCAGGACGCAATCCATTTCTATCCAGGGTACAAGCAACCTGCTTGCCGTTGGTCATCACTATGCCAGCGGGGCCATCCCAGGGTTCCATATGCATTGAGTTGAATTCATAAAAGGCTTTTAACTCGGGATCCATATTACGGCGTTTGGCCCACGCGGGTGGAATTAATAATCGTAGTGCTCTGAAAATGTCCATGCCACCGGCCAGCATTACTTCAAGCATATTGTCCAGTGAGGAGGAGTCCGATCCAGTTTGATTGACCAGATGTTCTAAGTGAGGCAAATCAGGCAATAGTGGACTGTAAAACTTTGATTGTCTTGCCGAGGCCCAGTTTCGATTGCCAGTAATGGTGTTTATTTCACCGTTGTGAGCTAAATATCGAAATGGTTGGGCAAATTTCCATAAAGGCGCAGTATTGGTTGAAAATCGTTGATGAAATAGACTTATCGCTGTCTTCAGCTTTTTATTGGCCAGATCCGGATAAAATTGATTGAGATACTTAGGCATCACCAACGCTTTGTAAACAATGACTCGGCAAGATAACGACACCACATAATAATCTTCATCATTTTTAATGATGTCCGCAGCCCTACGACGAGCGATAAACAGTCTTCTTTCGAGGTCTTCTTCGGTCCATCCAGGAGG
>CAZOBX010000106.1:12817-18655 GCA_964578045.1 uncultured Kangiella sp.
TGTCTGCAAAGCGATTTCACCGCAAATCTCTGTGTTTAATGGCACTTTGCGCCAACCAGCAATGGTTAAGGTCTCTTTTTTTAGTTCATTTTCCAGAATCGTTTTGCTTTTTTGCGTTTTTTTTGGATCTGTGTTCAGAAATATTTGACCAACAGCAAATCGTTTTCCGAGGGTAAAACCAAGATCTTTAGCCAGACCTTTAAAAAACTCCGTTGGCAATTGTAATAATAAACCACAACCATCGCCTGTTTTACCGTCAGCGGAAACAGCGCCACGGTGAGTCATTCGAGTCAGAGCGGTAAGAGAGGTTTTTACCAGGGAATGGCTTTGTTTGCCATCTAAATGAGCCATTAATCCGAAGCCGCAATTGTCTTTTGCCTGTGAAGAATGGTATAGGCTCATTAGCCACCTCATGAGTATTTGTGATTAAGTCTGAAAACAATATGTATATTATTATCAATCGCTTAGTGATTATTTCAAGGATTTAGATTAACTAAAGTCAATCCAGTTGATGTTGCTAAATGGGGTCCAAGTCATATACTAACTTAGCCCGCATTTTACCTGAAACTCCTTATCTATTACCAATAACTAATATTAATAAGCATTCCTTGTTCAAACTCAAAAACTAACCTCAACGTGTGATAAGAGTAACCCCTAATGCCTTAAAGTATCCGGTTAGAATAATAACCGACTATCTTTTGTCTACGGAAAAGGAAGGAATTTAGCTGTAAATCAGCTTCGATGCAGAATATTTTGCTAAACAGCGCAATCCTCGATATGCTTTATCGTTATGATGGCTAGGTATGATCCATTGCAGTTTCCATTAAAATAAACCAATAAGTGAGCTCTGATCTATGAAAATGCCGAAAGATAATGATATAACCAAACAGTTTACCCCTGAGCCGATTTCTGCGATTACTGATAAATTGGGTATCGATGAAAAATTTAGAATGCCTTATGGAAATCTAATTTCAAAAATTAACTTAGATGCGTTAAAAGAGCCTAGCAAACAGACCGGCAGTAAACTGGTACTGGTCTCAGCAACAACCCCAACCTCTGCCGGTGAAGGTAAAACCACTACGACTATTGGATTAGGCCAGGCGTTTTCCAAATTAGGTGATTCTGTCTGTCTGGCTATCAGAGAGCCATCCTTAGGACCTTGTTTAGGTTTGAAAGGCGGTGCAACCGGAGGTGGTTATTCACAGGTGATCCCGGTAGATCGGATCAATTTACATTTTACTGGCGATTTTCATGCCATTACCACCGCCAATAATTTGATTTCCGCAAGCATTGATAATCATGTTTACCACGGCAATCATTTAAACATCGACCCTCGACAAATTGTTTGGCGTCGGGTGATGGATATGAACGACAGAAGTTTAAGAAATATCGTGTTAGGCCTGGGCGGAAAATTTCAAGGGACTCCTCGGGAGGGAGGATTTGATATTACCGCAGCATCAGAAATAATGGCTATTTTATGTCTGGCAGAGTCCTTTGAAGATATGGAAAATCGTCTTAACCGAACATTGATTGGATACAGTTATGATGACCAACCCATTTTTGTCGAATCATTGGAAATAACCGGAGCATTGTTAGCTCTGCTAAGAGATGCAATGCATCCAAACCTGGTGCAAACATTAGAAGGCACACCCACGTTTATTCATGGTGGTCCTTTCGCTAACATTGCTCATGGTTGCAACAGTGTGATTGCAACTAAAATGGCAATGCATCATGCTGAATGGGCGATTACTGAAGCGGGATTTGGCTTTGATTTAGGTGCTGAAAAGTTCTTTGATATCAAATGTCGTATTGCTGAACTGGATCCGGTTGCGGTGGTTTTGGTGACGACTGTCAGAGCGCTTAAAATGCACGGTGGTATGGATAAAAGTCAATTGGCGGAAGTAAATACGGATTTCGTTACTGCGGGCCTGGTAAATCTCGATAAACACATTGAAAACGTGCAGCTATTTAACAAAGCACCAGTAATTGCTCTTAATCGATTTGGTGACGATAGTGATGAAGAGATTGCAATTATTCGAAATCATGTGGAAGCCATGGGAATTTTATTTGCGGAAAGCAATCATTTTACTAAAGGAGGTGAGGGCGCTATTGAACTAGCGCAGAAAGTAAAACTGGCCGCAAAACAAAGTAGACCGTTTAAACCGCTTTATGAATTGAGTGACGGTGTGGTTGAAAAAGTCAAAAAAGTTTGTTTGGCGATGTACGGCGCTAAAGATGTGGCTTATACAAAAGAGGCGGAAAAAGATTTATTACATGTAAAAAAACTAAAGCTCAATCATCTACCGATTTGTATCGCCAAAGCGCCCAGTTCATTGTCTGATGATCCACGCTTACATGGAAGGCCCAGAGATTTTCAGGTGACAGTTAAGAATATACAAGTGAATGCAGGCGCTGGATTCTTGGTGGTATTGACCGGTAGTATCATGCGGATGCCAGGGTTGCCTAAAGAGCCCGCGGCGCAAAGAGTCAGGTTAACTGATGATGGTGAGATTATCGGGGTGAGTTAGTTTTTATTAGGATTTAGCACATCCTGGCTTATCGTCGCGATTTGACAGGGTTGTTGTGTGATTCGATAATTTATCTGGACAGCGCCAGGTCTATGCCAGAGCATTGAGTTTGTTTTCTTCAGACAAATTGGCGACCTTGTTAGCTATTTCGGTCAACCGGTGATTTTGTCGAATCAGAGCAAGTAACTTGTTTAACTTTTTATAACTATTGACGAATTCTGCAAGTCCTGTGAAGGATCAGAAATAAGTTTTAATCTCCGAGTTAATTCCGGATCTTCAGGTTTAAATCCCGCCTTAGTTTCTTGTTAGGCTTTTTTGGTAACAGCCTTTTTTAAAACAAAGAATGTAACTATTAAATACACTATGGTAGCAACATGCTTAAAAACGACTTTAATTGGCGCTTGAGCTTCATATGCAAGATAACCATCAGTCATTGGCATGACGGTTCCAAATAAAGCACACCACATTAAAACAAAGTAATTTCGAGAATATAAAAGGTAACCGAGTACTAAAGTAATGAAAAGAGTACGAGATCCATATATCTTTATCCAGTCAGCATCCATTTCGGAAAATAACTCAGTACCTCTTAAGCTAGAAAATGTTGATGGGTCAAAGTAAGCAAAAATGGCATAAAATCCCTGCAACAAAACCATAAATAAAACTAATATGAATCCTGCTTTTTCTAATTTAGTATTTTTATTTGTCATATACTATCCACGTAAACTCGAATTATAGAAAAGATCAACGCTAATCTTTGTCGTTTGCGATTAAAACGGGATAAAATTGAACCCCGTGACCAATTACCGTAAAGCTACTTGAATTTAATTCAAGTATGCTCCCGCAAATCTGTTAGAGCTTTTTGTTAGGAATGGAGCCCCGCACTATATACCCACCCCACCGAGTGGTTTCGCATTATGATGCACCATAGTGGCAATAAGTGGACGAGCTCTGCCTATAAGCTCTCGAATTTCAGGCACGGATAAAGAGGCCTTATGATCGTCTTCCGATTCCCATACCTCAGTTATAAGAACTGTATCTTTCTCGGATGTGGAAAGCTGTACAACATAAATCTGGCAACCTTTGAGTTTCGATACCAGCTTCGATGCATCTAACATTAATGCGGCTAACTCGTCTCCTTTTCCGGGAGTTGCTGTCATTACAACCTGCATTCCGAATTTCATACTGGTTCCTTTATTCGTTGTACTTTCGTCTGCAATCGATATTAAAGATATGACCATTAAAGCTAAAATCATAAATATATTGCGAAATTTATTCATTGATATTCCTAGCAGCTTATTATATGCACGAAGTGTCAATAATGTTCGCACGTTTTTAAGAAACTTAGAGTTTACAGGGCTTTCAGAACTTTTCAAATATTATTAATGCGCTTTACTGAACATAATAACGGGCCGAAAATTATTTATCTATACAAATCAATAGCTTAATGGATAACAAATGGAGAAAGTGCGCTTATATTCGTTGCAACTCCAACTAATTCTAATTTTCCTTGTTAGTTAAGCTGTGGAGTTAGCTCACCAACAACAAGCTCACACTTTCTGTTTTTATCGTTGGTTGTCGAATCCCTGAAAACCATAGATCTATCGCATTGCTCTGAATATCCCTTACCTCAAAGAATCATTGCCACTCTCACCGGTGGGGTTAGTCTAGGATTTTATTGTTGATCTTTGAACAAGCGTTACCATTACACTGGCAGGATTGCAAAGACCAACAGGATTGGGATGCGATGCTGGTTTAAATAAATATAAAAGGTTCTTCGATCTCTTGTGACGCCATAGCCATCAGCGAAATGGAGAGAATAATGGGATAGAGTGTTTTCTTCATTGATTTAAATCCTTCTTTTTGATTTTATTGAGTATACCGATTTATTTATAGCAGACTTTATCTGCTATAGCGTGGAGCTTTTGTAGGAGTTATGTTCATTGGTTATCTTATTAGATCCGAACAGCTGTTATGGCGTCACGCTCGCCCATGATAAAAACTCACTCAGTCTCACGCCGATCAACATTCCCCCTGAAACCGCCTCTTAAGATATTGAAACCCCGTCGGCCAGATAGCACTCTGTTACAATAGGTGAGCGAAGGTGAAGCCGATAATAGTGCAGCGTCCGATGCTGAAATCCATATTAAGTTACGCCCATTCCAATATCGCGAATGAGATTGAATAAATCTTAAAATGCCTGCTCATTATTTTGTCCATTGTTTTTATCTCCTTTTTAGTTTTATCAATCGGTTCTCGCCAGCGCGAGATCGTCCGAGTTACTGATACTGGCCGATGAGCCTTTATTTAATCTGATGCTTTAAAGAATTACTGGCTACTCTTATCCAGAATTGAGGTTAAATTAGGTCAATAAGTTCAGCAGTCAATCAGCTTGATACCGTCTGGTAGTGAGTGGAAGCTACAACTCATATTCTACATCGCTCCTAAGCTCTGTCTGCCTTTGTCAAATTTTAGAGTCTCTCCGACCCCAGCACTCACCCAATGGGAGAGTGCTGAGCGTATAAAAAGTTTACAAACTAACCGAGTAAAACTTTTCTCGCGTAACCCGACTTTGATCTGGCTTTTTCAAATAAATATCGCGCCACTTCCTTTCACTGAAGAGCTTGGGCTGTGAAATTTTTATTGTATCTTTGTTGAAGGTAGCATTTGGATAAGATAATAAACCTCTGGCCTTAACTGTGTCACCAAATTCCACTGCACCAACATATGAATTACCTCCCACTTGCTGTTGTTGACCATTATCTTGTGATGTATACCAGCCAACTCTAAATGGACCAAAATGGCCGCCATAACCACTAGCAGGATAGGTTTTACCATCAAAACTAGTGATATAAATTTCACCGAAAGGTATATCCAATGCATATCCCAGGTTGTTAAATTTTGCAATGGTCTTATGCATTTGTTTGATGGCATTATCAGGATCGGCTAAACCATTAGGTGTAGTAAAAGGCTGATTGATATCCCACTTGTTTTTATACACATTATGTAAACCAACACCATTTAACCAATCAATAAACAGCGCAGCTCCTTGGCTTTCCGCATGACTAAATCGATCCCAGTTAGCCAATACCTTCGCCGCCGCAATCAACTGCTCATTCTGACTTGTATTTAATAAAGCAATAAGATCGTCAAGAATAAAATCCGCAGCAACAATCCGGGTCGATTGCTGCATAGCTTCGAGTTTATCAAAGGATATTTTATCTTCAGACATCGCCATAGTGAGCGCGTTTTGATTACGATGACTCATTTTTTCAGGCCAGGCGATATAAGCCGGGTATTCGCTACTTTTAAT
>CAZOBX010000107.1:0-18007 GCA_964578045.1 uncultured Kangiella sp.
CATCGGATGAAGGGGTGGAAGGAGAATTGTTGGGTGGTATTGTCTACTTTTGTGATATGGCTGAATATGGTTCTGATGGAACCGCAACAAAAGAAAAAAACGCATCGGGAATTCGGTTGTTGGGAGTTAGTGAAAACGCGAGAGGTAAAGGTGTTGGTAGTGCGTTGGCTAAAGCTTGTATTCAATTAGCAAAGAATAATGGGCACGCACAAGTTATTCTGCATACAACCCAGGCAATGAAGGTGGCGTGGAAACTTTATGAAAAAATGGGGTTTAAGCGTTCAGAAGACCTGGATTTCCACCAGAAAACCCTAGCTGTATTTGGATTTCGACTTTCTTTGTGAATCAAATTACCTCTCATTATATTTAATTCCATATAGTAACTAAATCAAATAAGAACAATAATGGTGCCAGTCACAATATAGACATTCCAGACAAACTGAATTTTCTATTAAGAATCAATTTATATCTGACAAAGCAAACCGTTTGATTGGCCGTAAATTGTTGATTTCAAGATCTTTATGGTAAAGGAAGAAAGCCGTGAAGCATATGCATCAAACATAATTGTATTTGAAGCAAGTGACTTGAATGTAGCTTACCAAGAAGTAGCATTCGATGCTGCCATCATATGGCAATCAATTGGTGAAGGTATGTTTGGCAGTGCTCAGTTCATTGTCAAACACTATGAAGATAATAAACTTATGTAAGTAAAAAGCTTAACAAACGTAGGCACGATGATCGCAAAAATGCAGCGCGTTCCGACTCCACGTGTTGCGGGCATTAAGTCGCAATAACTAAATGAAAATTAATTAACAAGGATTTTGGATTGAGCCAAATTATTGAGCCATCGCTTAGGACTTATCCCATAGGTTTTCTTAAAATGTCGATTCATATGACTCTGATCTGAAAAATCGCAGCTGGCGGCAACCGATGATAAATCATTGCCTTTGACCATCATTTCGCGCGCTTGCTCTAAGCGGCGCATAATCAAATATCGATAAGGACTGGTGCCAAATAATAGTCTGAAATCCCGCGAAAGTTTCCAGCGATCTCTGCCAGTAATGGCTTCTAATTCATCCAGTGAGATCGACTGCTTGAGATTATCGGCGATATATTGTCGCGCCGTTTCTGCCGCTTGATAGTCGAAGGTTTTTTGCGAATTGTTTCTTTTGCCTGAATTGGCCTGCATCGCGGTGGCTAAATCATATATGGCGTCTTGATATTCCAGGCCGCTGATATCATGTTCTAATTCACCTAAAAGTCCAAATACGGCGCGATAAAGTCGAGGATCCGTTGAAATAGCCCCATCAATAAAAGGCAGAGCTTTGCCGCCGAGTACAGTTTGTATTTGAGCAGGGTCGATATAACCCACTCGATAACGCATACCAATATCGGTCCCCGCTTGTCCATCATGTAGCTCATCAGGGTGTAATATTAAGCAGCTACCGACTTCGTTGTACCTTAAAGCGCCACGGTAATTAAAACTCTGTTTACCTTGTAAAGTGATTCCAATAGCGTAAGTATCGTGACGGTGGGGGGCGTAAGCGGGACCATTAAAAAAAGCCTCCATTCTTTCAAAATCGCCGGGTGCTCGAACGACCCAATCTGAATGGCTGCTATGATGAGGTGGCTTATTAAGCAACGAAGTGTTGTGATTGGACAATAAAAAAACCTTAATATAAATGGGTTACACGTTAAAAAAGCATTAGTGGATTATACCCAAGTCAATCCAAATAACTGTTTACAAAAGTAAGCAAGCATTTCAGCATCAATGCCAGCTTGTTTGAGGTACTTGAAAGAGATATTGAAATGGAAGTGCCACAGCCTAACAATCAGTAGCAAAACTCGCTTCACCCCAAGAGGGTAAAATAAGGTAGAATCTAGCCACAAAAATAACAATGAATCGAAATAACCATCGACTTCCTCCTTCTTAAAACTGCTTTTTTTGGGACAAACTATGACTTCTACTTCTAATCCGGCCTTGATGGGCGGTTTTCCTAAAACTTTCTGGATCGCAAACGGCGTCGAACTTCTGGAAAGAGCTGCTTATTACGGGGTATTTATTGTTATTACCCTGTATTTATCCAGAATTTTGGGTTTTAACGATGTTCAGGCTGCCTGGTTATCGGGCTCTTTTTCTGCAGGGTTATTTTTTCTGCCGACCTTTACTGGCGCGCTGGCGGATAAAATCGGTTTTCGAAAATCATTGATGCTGGCCTTTGCGCTTTTAACCATCGGTTATGCCAGTCTGGCAATTTTTCCGAATATGCTGGAAGCACAAGGATTAGTAGAATATGGCCGAACGGTGACTTTCACTGGCTTACTTGAAACTGATATTCGCTGGGCAATTATTCCCATTATGGTGGTGATCATGATTGGTGGCTCTTTTATTAAGGCGGTCATCACCGGTACGGTGGCAAAATCAACTACGGCGGAAACTCGGGCCAAAGGTTTTTCTATTTTTTATATGATGGTCAATATCGGCGCGTTCTCCGGTAAAACGATCGTTAAACCGCTGCGTGAGTCCATGGGTGATTTGGGCATGATCAACTTGAACTATTTTGCCGCGAGTATGACCGCAATCGCCTTTATCGCTGTCTTTTTCTTTTTTAAGAATATGGATGACAACCACGACGGAAAAAGTGTCGCGGAAATTTGGGCGGCATTAGTTAAAGTTTTAAGTAATGGTCGATTGCTGGCGCTCATCATTATTATTACCGGTTTCTGGATGGTGCAACATCAATTGTACGCCACTATGCCAAAATATGTTTTGAGAATGGCCGGCGAAGGTGCTTCACCCTCCTGGTATGCCAACGTGAATCCTTTTGTAGTGGCGTTAACGGTAGGATTTGTTACCAAAATGATGCATGGCAGAACTCCATTGCAATCTATGACCGTGGGTATGTTTATTATGCCGCTTTCGGCATTGTTGATGGCGGGTGGTAATATGTTAGACGGCAATGTTGATTTAGGTATTGTCCAGTTACACCCGATTGCCTTTATGATGATCCTTGGGATTGTTTTTCAGGGGTTAGCGGAATCATTTATATCGCCTCGTTTTCTGGAATATTTTTCTTTGCTAGCGCCAAAGGGCGAAGAAGCTCTATATCTCGGATTTTCACACCTGCATTCTTTTTTAGCCTCGATCTTAGGTTTTGGGCTTTCCGGTTATCTGTTAACGGCCTACTGTCCTGACCCACGTTTATTCGAAAGTAGAGCTGCCTGGGAAATAGCCGCTGCGGATGCTCATTATATCTGGTTTTATTTTGCGGGAATTGCGGCGGTTTCTGCGGTTAGTCTGATTATTTATGGCAAAGTGATTAAGCGCCTTGATTCTAAAAAAACTTAAACACATAAGTTTTAGGAGCAGCTGCTTGGATCAGATAGGATCAGGAAATGAATAACGTGATTCAAAATATAAACTATTTTCATCATGAAACTGAAAGACTGGTTCTGCGCAGGCTTGAGTTATCTGACATTGAAAAATGGGCAGAGTTTTTTGTTGATAATCCTAGCCTTCATTTTCTTGGTCTAACTAATACCGAGCAAACCCAAGATTATACCAATCTGGATCGATCCAAAAAGTGGATCGATATTCAATTTGAACGGTATCAGCAATCGGGCTATGGGCTTCTTGGTGTAATCAGTAAAGAAACAGGAAAGTTGATCGGTCAAACCGGTATTTTACAAAAGGAGCTAGAAGGAAAAATCGAACATGAAATTGGCTATTCTTTAATGCCTAGCCAATGGGGAAGAGGTTATGCGAGTGAAATGACCGAGGTTTTGGTCGACTATGCCATTACTCATAAAATAAACCGCAGAATTATTTCAATTATCCATATCGATAATTTGGCGTCTCAAAATGTAGCAAAGAAAAACAAGATGAGTATTCTTTTTGAATCGCGATATGCTGAAATGGACGTGTTTATTTATGGGCGTGATATTTAAACATCATAGACAACAAGAGGGATAGTTATCAATGTCAGAAGACATGCTCGAAATAATAAAAGCGATATTTTTAGCCGGGCTACCCACCGCCGTTGTGGCTTTCGTGATGGTCTTTTATGCGATTAAGCGAGGTTATATTGATATAGACGAATCTGTTGAGTCCTTAAAGAAAAGAAAAAAACAGGCCAAAAAGGATGACACAGAATTCGAAGTTAATCCAGTTCATCAAAAATGGCTATATTTTGGTGGCGGCTATTACGGGCTAATGGCACTTGCAACTTATGCACATGTAGAGTTAATTGAGATTGTCGATTTTTTTGGTAATTACACCTCCTTTTCTCACTTTATCGATCAACTAACTTTTAATGCGCTAATTCACCTGATTGTCGAAAGTTTTATGAACATCATCCCGGCTTTCACCTGGTTTCTGTATTGGCCAAAAATAATTGTGATGGATACTGGTTGGTATTGGTTGCTAGCTTCTTACGGCGGCTATCAAACCGGTGGTTCTGCGGCAAGATGGTATACCAATAGAAACGATGGATCCTCTGGAAAAAATAATGTTTAATAAAATGCTCAAAGCTTTATTATTCGGCTTATTCGCTGCCGCGCCCATAGTTACCTATGCTGAACACGAAGAATTCTTAGGATTGTGGCAAACCGTCGATGATGAAACAGATAAGCCAAGATCAGTGGTTGAACTATTTCTCGATCAAGGAATATTAAAGGGAAAAATTGTTAAATTTTTTCCACAGTCAGACGAGGCCGCCGATCCCCTTTGTGAAAAATGTAAAGGTCATCTGCATAACGCTAAAATCATAGGCATGCAGATCATAAGTGATATGGAGTTTAAAAAAGGAAAATGGAAAAATGGCCAAATCCTTGATCCTGATAACGGTAAATTCTACGATTGTAAAATTTGGTTAGAAGATGACAAACTAAAAGTCAGGGGTTATATTGGATTTTTCTTTCGCACTCAAGAATGGTTCAGATTTAAGGAAGATGAATAATCGGTGAAACGGTAAATTGGTTACAGCTCACAGATGATCAAATTATGTCTATTGTCACACCGATCATAGATAACCTGATGCAGGCTTCAACGGATATCAATCATGAAAAACATATCCGTGACTTTAGCGATAATATGAAAAAAGTAGTCACTATCAGAAACTGATTAAGGGGTTAACCGCCGCCTTGGATACCTTTGCCTTCTATCGAAACCAGCCACCAGTCGCTTGAATGGGTTGTTGCCGATCAGTCGTTGAAACCCAGACAGCTACACCCAGTTGCTTTTTGCTCACGGTGTATTGCTTCGGCAGGTTGATCGTCCATTGATAAATTCCTTGATCAATTTTTACCGTGGTTTTTAAATGGGCCAAACTAACAAATTCATGACCAAGTCGTTTTCCCCTGTTTTCCCCCTTTTTAACTTGACTGGTTAGCTCGAAACCCAAAATAGACAAGTGGGCCTTAAGTTTAGTGGGTTGCTGAACTGTCGGTTGAAATCGAATGTGAGCGACATTATTTTCGATATTGACTGACAGCTCGCCTACCTCAGACCAATCGACTTTTGGGATTGATTTTTGGATATACCAACTGCGCCATTCCTGGCCCATAAAAATTATTCCAGGTGTATACACACCTTTAATATTTCCTTCAGAGCGATACCGTCTTTGGCGAAGGGAATTTGCTGGATTAGCGAAAGGATCAGACCAACCAATATAATCCCAATAGTCCACATGAAAAGCGATAGGGACAAAATCTTGCCATAAGTTCTCCCTGGTTTTAAGTTGGCTCAGCCATCGATCGGCTGGAGGACAACTACTGCACCCTTCGGAAGTGTATAACTCGATTAGCGGGACTTTGGTTACGCCACTTGAGAAAGTTTGAGCCGTTGCATCCATTGCCTGTTGGCCAAAAAATAATAGAAATAAAAATAGAAATTTGATATGCACAGTAAGCCAAATATTTGAGTGGACTTAATATTTAAACAAATTAAATGGTTTATTGTTACATAGTGATTTGATCTGCTTAGGTAATTTACTCGATCATTACCATAATTAAACTAGCGAATTAAACCACAAATCGAATCCTTACAGTAGTTTGTTTGACTAACATCAGGTAATCTATCTTTTTGTAATCTGTCAAAATAGGTACTTCCATGAAAAGGCTGCTAATTCTTATCGCTTTGTTTACTCCAATCTGTTTGGCCAAAGCTGATGAATTGAATGAATCGCTAGCCAAAATCACCAATTTCCATTTTCTCTCCAAACAACTGGCGAGTTCAGGGTTGTTAGATCTTGATGATTATAAACATATCAAACAATACGGTTTTAAACACGTGATCAATTTGATCCCTGGCGATCAAACCGAAGAGAGAAAAACCGTAGAGTCTTTGGGTTTAAGTTATGAGCAAATTCCGGTCGATTGGTCTGAGCCGACATTGCAAAATTTTGAAGACTTTGTAAAGCTGATGAAAAGCTATGAACAAGATAAAATCTATGTGCACTGTGAGGCTAATTATAGAGCGTCGACCTTTGTTTATTTATACCGGCTAACCCAACTGGGAGTCACTCAGGAAAAAGCCAGAAAAGATCTACTTAAAATATGGCAGCCTTCGGAAACCTGGCAAGGATATATTGAAAAAGTACTTTTTTGAGCTAACCAATTAACTAATCAGTGCCCGTCCGTTAGCTGGTAAGGTGAATCGGAAACCTTTAATCGCTGCACTAAAAGACAGCATATCGAATCCCGATAAACGGCTAATAAACACAAAAGCAGTAAATTCAAATTAAAAATCTCGTCAAAATATGACCATTACCTGCACCCGAGGGGTTCCGGTAGGTGTATGGGGATCGATAGAGAGATTGATAACATTCTTAATGGCGACGGATTATAAAGATAAAATCTTACAAATTCCTCCGTCAAAAGGGCCCGCTCCTTTCATTTTCCACCTCACTATATGTTAGAGTCCCTGCTATTCCGCCCCCTCGTTGTTGATAATCAACTAAAAAACAACTAGCAATGAGGGATCAGTCCAGGTTTATTTACCTGGATCAGTCAGATCAACTTCAGGAGTCAGCATGCGTCAATCCACTAATCTATTATTAATTACCGCACTTACCGCGGCAATCGCTGGTTGTAATCAGCAAGAAAATAATCAATCGTCAACCAGCAAAGCAGAAAATAACCAAAGCCAAACTACCGCGGAAGTGAGTCAACAACAAGCGGTAGAAAAGTCGGTCAGTGAATCGGAAAAAGCCAATGCGTTGTTTGAAGAGATATTTATGGATGGGGTGATGAGAAGTCCGATTTTCCAGACTTATTTAGGGATCAAAAAAGATCAGGACAAATGGGACGATTTATCGGAACAACGAGCGCAGGAAGACTTACAAATTACTAAAGATAATTTGGTAACGGTGAATGCCATTGATATAAGTCAACTCGATCCACAAACCAAAGTTAGCTGGGATTTAATGAAGCAAAACCTGGAAGAAGAAATCGAAGATTTCAAATGGCGTTTTCATAACTACCCACTTAATCAAATGTTTGGCATTCATTCGCAAATCCCATCACTATTGATCAATCAACACTCGATCAGCAATGTGGTCGACGCAGAAGCCTATATCGCGCGATTAGAGGCGATAGCACCCTTATTTGATCAAGTGATTGAAGGCATTAATCTTCGCGCTGAAAAAGGTATTATTGCACCACAGTTTGTTTATCCCTATGTGATTAGTGATAGTCAAAACATTATCAAAGGCATGCCCTTTAATGAAGGTGAAGACAGTACCTTGTTAGCGGATTTTAATGATAAAATTAACGCCCTAGAAATCGACCAAATTGAAAAAGATAATTTAATCAAAAAAGCCAACAGCGCACTTAAAAGTGGGGTGAAACCTGGCTATGAAAACTTGATTAAAGCCGTCAAGCTATTACAAGCAAAAGCTAATACCGAAGATGGTGCATGGAAATTTCCTGATGGTAAAGCCTTTTACGATAATGCGTTGGCGAGAACTACGACGACGGACTTAACTGCACCACAAATCCATCAACTGGGGCTAAAGGAAGTCGCTCGAATTCATGAAGAAATGAAACTTATTATGCAAAAAGTAAGTTTTAAAGGAGACTTACCCGCATTTTTTGAATTTATGCGTAATGATATTCAATTTTATTACGATGAGTCCGAGCAAGGTAAAGCGAAGTATTTGAGTGAGGCTACCGCTCTGATTGATACCATGAAGACTCGTCTTGACGAACTCTTTATCGTTAAACCTAAAGCCGATCTTAATGTTAAAGCGGTTGAAGCGTTTAGAGAAAAATCAGCCGGTAAAGCTTTTTATCAACGACCTTCTATGGACGGGGCTCGTCCGGGTGTTTACTACGCCAATCTATATCGAATGAGCGACATGCCCACCTATCAAATGGAAGCGCTGGCTTACCACGAAGGCATTCCAGGACACCACATGCAACTGGCAATTGCTCAAGAACTACAAGGTATTCCCAAGTTTAGAAAATTTGGTAGTTTTACCGCTTATATCGAGGGATGGGGACTTTATTCAGAATTCTTGCCTAAAGAAATTGGCATGTATAGCGACCCCTATTCTGATTTTGGTCGACTATCGATGGAATTATGGCGAGCCTGTCGCTTAGTCGTTGATACCGGGATCCATGCAATGAAATGGGATCGGGAAAAAGGCATCGAATATTATGTCAGCAATACGCCAAATCCGGTTCCAGACGCAGTGAAAATGGTTGAACGCCATATCGTGGCCCCTTCTCAAGCGACAGCCTACAAAATTGGAATGATTAAAATTTTGGAATTAAGACAAAAAGCCAAGAATGCGCTAAGTGAAAAATTCGATATTCGAGAGTTTCATGAAGTAGTGCTTAAGAATGGTGCGGTTCCTTTGAATGTATTAGCGCAATTTGTTGATGGGTATATTGCTGATAAGTCTAAATAACCTCAACTCGGGATAAGAACAGCCATCCAGCACAACTATTTTAGCGGCTCTCCGCGTTATTTTGCTACCAATAGCCGGCTATTACTACGCAAACTCGCCTTGATATCCACTAAAACAGTTGCCCTGGACCAAAATTAAACGCTAAGTTAAATCAAAAGAAACCACAATATTTTTGTAACTTTCTAAAATAGTTAAGTTTTCTGGCTTTTCTTATCCCAAGTTGAGGTTAAATAAAATCCTAATTGACTTCACATTCTAACTAGCCCTCGGCAATTGCTCCTGCATTGCCCTAGTGGCCTACATCCGTGTAGGAATCCCGTCAAGGGAGAGGGCATCTGGCGAGGAAATTTCTCACGCCGCTCCCTCCGGCGTTATCGTAGAAACTATAAAAGCCACCGCCCAATGTGCTAATATTCCCGCAAACTAATCAGACCAGTTAAAAAATCACCATTTTGACGATTGGTTTGAGGCCTAATTCTGCAGCAATACGATTTTGGAGCAACAATGAATTTTACCGGCACTGAAAAATACATCGCCACCGACGAGTTACAAATGGCGGTTAATGCGGCCAAAACCCTGGAACGACCACTTTTAATCAAAGGTGAGCCCGGTACCGGTAAAACCATGCTGGCTGAAGAAGTCGCCGCAGCGCTGGGTATGCCGTTGATTCAATGGCATATAAAATCCACTACTAAAGCTCATCAAGGTTTATATGAATATGATGCTGTGTCTCGATTGCGGGATTCTCAGCTCGGTAATGAAGGTGTCAATAACATTGCCAATTACATTAAAAAAGGAAAACTGTGGGAAGCTTTTGAGTCCGATAATCAGGTGGTTTTGCTAATCGATGAAATCGACAAGGCCGATATCGAGTTTCCGAATGATCTCCTACAAGAACTGGATAAAATGGAATTCTTTGTTTATGAAACAGGCGAAACCATTAAGGCGAAAAATCGTCCGATCATCATCATTACCAGCAATAACGAAAAGGAATTACCGGATGCTTTCTTACGGCGTTGTTTTTTCCATTACATCAGTTTCCCCGATCGGGAAACCATGAAACAAATTATTGATGTCCATCACCCAGATATCAAAGCGAACCTACTTAAAGAAGCGATGGATATTTTCTTTAGAATCCGAGAAGTGCCCGGTTTAAAGAAAAAACCGTCAACTTCAGAATTAATCGATTGGCTAAAACTGCTATTGGCCGATGATATTCCCGATGAAATCTTAAAAGGGCAAGATCCGTCAAAAGCGATACCACCCCTTTATGGTGCGTTGCTTAAGAATGAGCAAGATGTGCATTTATTGGAAAAATTGGCGTTTATGATCCGGCGGGAAGGACGGTAAGCCACTCAAGGGAGAGAGACTAAGAAAACTATGTTAATTAATTTTTTCTATTTATTAAAGCAATCCGGCTTACCAGTTTCCATCAAGGAATTACTGGTGCTACTTGACGCACTGGAAAAACGACTGGTCTTTTGTAATCTGGATGAGTTTTATTTACTAGCCAGGTTGTGTTTGGTGAAAGATGAAAAATATTTTGATCGCTATGACAGAGCTTTTGCTGCTTATTTTAAGGGATTAGAAAATTTTGAGGATATTTTAGAAGCGCTGATTCCGGAAGATTGGCTACGTACCGATTTTATGAAAAGTCTGTCAGAAGAAGAAAAAGCTAAGATCGAATCTTTAGGCGGACTGGAAAAGTTACTCGAGACTTTTAAAGAAAGATTAGAAGAGCAGAAGAAACGTCACGCCGGTGGTAATAAATGGATCGGCACCGGTGGTACTTCACCCTTTGGTCATAGTGGTTATCATCCGGAAGGCATCAGAGTTGGCGGTGAGAGCCGCAATAAAAGCGCGGTAAAGGTTTGGGAAAAACGCCAGTTTAAAGACCTGGATGACAGCATTGAACTTGGTACCAGAAATCTTAAAGTGGCGTTACGAAAGCTGCGTAAATTTGCTCGTAGCGGTGCAGAGGAAGAGCTGGATCTTGATGATACCATTGCCAGCACCGCGCGAAACGCCGGTCTGTTAGATATCAAAATGGTTCCTGAGCGACATAATGCGATTAAGGTACTGATTTTTTTTGATGTCGGCGGCTCGATGGACCCTTACGTTAAAATTTGTGAAGAGCTGTTTTCTGCCTGCAAAACCGAGTTTAAACATCTGGAGTATTATTATTTTCATAATTTTATTTATGAAAGCGTATGGAAAGACAATGCCAGGCGTTATACCGAAAAAACGCCTTTGGATGAGGTGCTGAGAACCTACAGCAAAGACTATAAAGTGATCTTTGTTGGCGATGCATCGATGGCCTCTTATGAGATTTCTCACGTGGGTGGTAGCGTTGAATATATGAATGATGAGCCCGGTTATGTCTGGATGCAGCGATTAAAAGCCATCTTTAATAAAGTTATCTGGCTCAATCCAGTGGAAGAAAGTTATTGGAATTATACTCACAGTATAAGCATGGTGAAACAGTTGTTAGAAGATGAGATGTATCCTCTTTCGTTAAATGGCCTGGAAAGAGGAATAAAGGCGCTCAGCTAAAAACCACTACCGGTACTTTTGCATTTGTTTTTTAAACCACAGGCATCGCGTCAAGAAGGCATTTCATTGTTTTCCCTCATTAGTAAAGACTATTTAACCTCAACTCTTATCCCGAGTTGAGGTTAAATAGTTATTGTAACGAATGTAAAAGCAGTTGATTGACATGATCTCATAGAGAATTACTCCGTTTAACCATTATTCTGGGTCCTGTTGATCTTCCCGGTGTATTTTCCTTCAACATCCGGCTAATTCGAACTTTTCCAGGGCAATTCACGTGGTCTTTGTCAACGCCTGCGATATGACTGCGTTTAACTACGATGACATCCAAAAATGTAAAAAACGCTCTAATGAACAACTTTCATTAAATACTCCTCGAACGACAGCGTTTATTAAAGCGCTAAAAAAGGAACAAAATCCATGACCTGTAGCTCCATAAAAATCAATAATATTAATGAAAAGAAAACTCATTTCTGGCAATTCGGTTGGCTAGAATTAATGCTCACGTTAACGCTGGGATTCGCTATGACTGCTTGTGGAGGAGGAGGTGGCAGTGATGAATCTGGTACAGGAGAATCAGAACCAACGCCACCGGTCATCAACAGTTTTACCGCATCAAGTAACACAATTACTGAAGGCGATATTGTCACTCTTAGTTGGAATGTCGACAACCAGACCAGTCTGGAAATATCACCGGATATTGGTGTGGTGACCGGTACATCAAGTATCGACGTATTCCCTTCGCAGACCACAATTTATCAATTAACCGCCAGTAACGGTGTGGATGAGGTATCGGCGACACTGGAAATAACGGTAACTCCCGCCGGAGGTGAAATAGCCATGGCTGTTTCTGAACATTCTAACGCACTAATGGCAGTGGCTTCACTGACGTTACCCTCATCAGGTCGTGTTTACATCGAGTATTATTCAGATGAAACAGAAACCAAACAATCCGCTTACTCTGAATCTGGACTAACTCACCAGCTGACTGTTGTTGGTTTGAGAGAGAGTACGCTTTATCAGATGAAAGCCATTATTGAGCTGGATAGTGGTGAAGATTTATCATCTAACTTAGTAGGCTATACGAGTGGTGCTATCCCTATAGAGGCCCCGTCTATAACCCTTAATGTTGCTAGCGAAGAAAGTGTCGGTGGTATTACCTTTTTTGGAGTGCTCAATAATTATTGGGGAGTTGATGAAGAAGGCCAAATCGTTTGGTACTACGAATCAGGGTTTGGCGGAACGGCAGTAATTAGAGAAATCAAACAAGGTGTTTTCGCGGGTCATTTGCTCATTTTCCTTAACGATGAATTACGCGTTATCAACGCCGCTGGAGAAACTTTAGATTCATATAATCTAACTGTCACTGGCGGATATCACCATGATGCCAGAATTCTAGATAATGATAACGTAATAGCCTTAGTTCGAGAAACGGCAACCCCTAATGGTATTGAGTTACTCGGAGACAAAATCGTTGAGATAAATCGACAAGGTGAAATTGTTTGGGAATGGTCTGCTTTCGACCATTTAGACGTTAATCGTTATCCTGGTGGCACGATGAATGACGACGACGGTGCTTTTGACTGGTCACACTGTAATGCAATCATTCATCTAGAAGATGAAGATGCAATTTTATTATCCTGTCGAGGACAGAACTGGCTAATAAAAATTGACCATCAAACAGGTGATGTTATTTGGATCCTCGGTGAAGATAGCGAGCTTTCATTTGACTTTAGTGCCAATTTCTTTGCTTTAGAGAGTGGTACCTGGTTTACAGGACAACATGCGCCTGTTTTAGATTCAAATAATAATCTCATGGTATTTGACAACCGCAACCAATCTGGCGGACCAAACAATAATAGTCGGGCGGTTAGTTACAGGTTAGACCAGGAATTTTTAACCATAAACCAATCATGGGAATATATTTCTCCAAAATATAGTAACGCTTTAGGTGATGTTGACCTAATGGAAAATGATCATGTTTTGGTTGTTTCAGGTGGTCAAAGTTCCGGTGGCGTAACCGATCCAAATGCACGAATAATTGAAATCAATGACGACGTTTCGCCGCAAGCCGTATGGGATATCAGTATTGAAGATTTGGAAGTTTATCGTGCTGAAAGAGTATCATGGCAAACCTTTTTATCACCAAATATGCCAGCTGAATCAAACTGTGATCTAAAATTGAGCAACGGTCAAATCTATACTTTTGACAATAATGATTCGGTGGTGAGTGCGTTAACTATTTTAGACAATATAATTCAAGCGGTTGGCGAAGCGGCCGAATCCACTAGTGATTGCACCAAAGAAATTGACCTCCAAGGACGAGTAGTAATTCCTGGATTAAACGATGCTCATGTGCACTATTTTGACCGGATTGATGCCGGTGGACATGTGGTTGCCGAAATTGATACCGCAAGAAGTCAGCAAGATGTGATAGACAAGTTAAACGCGGCAATTGATATACAAAACGTCGATCCTATTTCCGGTGGGGTAACGGTCAGAAATTTCTTAGTCACTGAAGGAGGCAATTTCGCTGCACAACTTGCTGAGGGAAGCTGGCCGAACTTAGCGGCACTCAATCAAGTTCCAAGGCCCGTATTTCTGGTTGAAGGACCGGATAATGACGGATGGGTAAACCAAAGCGCAAAAGACTTTTTTGACGCAGCCGGTATTGGTAATGTGCAATCAGACGGTCAAGTGCTAGATGTGGTTGGGGCGAAAAATTATCTGACTGGATTAGAATCCGATCAAGATAAACAACAGGACTGGTTAGATGGAAACCGCTGGGCTGCGAGTGTCGGTATGACCGCGATGCAAAATTTTATTGGCGAGCCGCTCAATGACAATCCAGAGATCGTCGATCTTTATGCGCAAGGCATTGCTTTTTTACGATTTCATTTCGCGGTCAATAACAGCGATGACTTTGTTGCTACACCACAATCTCCAGCGCCGGATATGCTAAGACTAACCAGCATTGGTGAATTTCATTCGGGCTCAAGTTTTAGTGCGCCAAGCGCAAATTATTCGGACGATGCATTGGAAATGGCGGCGGCTGGCATTACCACCCACCAACACGCGATGAACAGCAATAGCGATATCGAAGAATATCTGGGTTTGTGGGAAACAGCGGCTGCGATCGATTCGGATGTTGAAGATTTACGTTGGCGGCTGGACCATGTGTTTGATATCAGTTCTAATCAAATGGATAGACTGGGCGCGATTGGAGGTAATTTGTCTGTGCATGGGATAGGTGGCGGTGGCAGTGCATCAGCGCAAAATCTGATACAAACATTTAACGGCGGACTTAACGTGAGTGCCGGTAGTGATGGCGGCAATTATTATGCGATTAATCCTTGGGTGTCGATATATTATTTTGTCACCGGTAGAGGCCAAACCGGTAGCCAGGTAATGAACACAAACAATACTGTTAGTCTTTATCAAGCGATTCAGATGTATACCATTGGCAGTGCCTTTGATACCTTTGACGAAAATAAAATAGGCAGCTTAGAAATCGGTAAATTTGCCGACCTGGCAGTTCTAAATGAAGACCCATTTGCAATCGAAGAGAGTGGAAATATCGATGATATTATCAATATCAACAGCCTGCTAACTTTAGTCGATGGCGAGATTGTTTATTCCAGTGGGTTAATTAGCTGTAACGGAACTAGTGATAGTTGGTATAGAAATTTGAATTCTAATCAATGCGAATTTTAACCCTGGGTATAGTTGACGGTTCAATCTAATATTTAAATGGCTAAGAAGGGGCGTGATTAATTTTATAATCTATTGGTCAATTTTATTGACCAATAGATTACTGAATATTAACACAGGGCTAATTTTGCGTGTATTTTAAGCGCTTTGGCGACGACGGTACCAGAATTTACTCGATCGCACACTCATAAGTGTGTGATCCCCCACGCTATTCCTGCAACCACGGCGCCAAACATGGCACCAACGACAACGCCCATTATCACAAACTGAGCGGATAGCTTTGCTCTTGGACCCTGCATCCTCTCAGCATGCCAGGGATTATTGACTATGTACCGTTCAAGAAGAATTGCAGATGTTGCGCCATGAAACAGACCTGCCAGGATACTAGATATAAACAGTGTATAAAACGGAGCTGGGATCTCAAGCAAGAGAGCGACTCCAACCCATACTGCGTATAGGACCCACCAAATCGGATTCTCAATCTTGGGCCGGATCCCTATGAGGCAAGACAAAAGTGCCATGACGATTCCGCTTGCTATAAATGGCACTACCAATTCCCAAGAAATTCCCATCATTTACCCCCAAGAGTCGTATAACAGCTTAGTATACGCTTGGTGTGTCGACAATGTACTTCAAAAGTTTTCTGTGCAAGTGGTTTCAATTTTATAATCATCAGGTTACAAGGTTTGTTGGACTTTCAAAGCGGTATTATCTTGTTTTAGCACATATAATAACGAAATCTGTTTTTTGATTTATAATAATCAATAGGTTAAGGGACAATTAATGTACAAAGTGCGGCTTAATCATTGCAACTTCAGCTAAAAACTTAAATTCAGTGAGGAAGAAGGACCTATTTTACCTGGATAAAAAAGGGAACGGAGCAATTAGCGTAAGCCAATACAGAATCCCGGTTGTTTCCCAGCACTCGGCGATGAGCCTCTGTTCTTGTCAAAACAAACTATTGTTCAGCAGTTGGGGCTGTTAAACTGTGGCTAATAATTCTTTGCAAGTAAATATCCATGCGGTCGCTTTTTCATTTTGCCTTTAATGTCACTGACTTAGTTATTGCCCGAGAGTTCTATGGCAATATTATGCAATGCCAACAAGGCCGTTCGACTGATCACTGGGTGGATTTCGATTTTTACGGCCATCAAATATCCCTTCACCTAGGCACTCCATTCAAAACTGAAAATACCGGAAAGGTGGGTGAGCTTTTAGTGCCGATGCCTCACTTTGGTTTGATTTTATCCAATGGCGAATGGGATTTACTGGCAGACAGACTAACCAAGGCCGAGGTGAAATTTGATGTTCCCCCCAGTGTTCGATTTAAGGGCGAACCCGGTGAGCAACGAACCATGTTTTTTAGGGATCCTTTCGGCAATCCGATTGAGATTAAATCCTTTGATAGTCATGATAAGGTTTTCGATCAATGAATCCGGTGATTCCATTAATTTGCACCTTGCCGGTAGTCCATCAACAGGCGTGGCTTAAACTTTTGAGCGAAGCGCTTCCCGATGAGAGGATTGTATTGGCTGATCACTTTGAAGCGCTTGAAAGGTCGCAGTGTGAAATTGCCATTGTGGCTAATCCCGAAGCTCATGTTTTAAAAACTTTTCCGAATCTTAAATGGGTTCAAAGCTTATGGGCCGGGGTCGAGAACTTAATCGATGTCAGCGCCGAGCAAGGGTTTAAAATAGTACGTTTAGTTGATCCTCAATTAGCGGTAATTATGTCCGAAGCCGTTCTAGCCTGGACCTTATACCTTCATCGTAAAATGCCGACTTACGCCAGGCAACAGCAAGATAATGTCTGGAACCAACTGGTTTATTCCCCGCCAGCAGAATGCAAGGTAGGTATTTTGGGGCTAGGAGAGTTAGGCCAGTCGAGTGCCCGTCGATTAGCCGACAATGGTTTTCATGTGATGGGCTGGAGCCAAACCGCTAAGAATATCGAAAATATTGAGTCTTTTTGTGGCGAGCAAGGGTTAATGGAAATGCTGAAGGACTGTCAGATATTGGTATGTTTGTTGCCCTTGACCGATCAAACTCGGCAGATTATTAATAAGGACCTGTTAGCTCAATTACCCAAAGACGCTTCAGTGATTAACTTTGCAAGAGGTCCCTTGGTGGCAGTAGAGGATCTATTGCAGGCGTTAGACGAAGGTAGTTTATATCATGCAGTGTTAGATGTATTTAATCAGGAACCGCTGGAAGCAGAAAGTAAATTATGGGGACATCCCAGGGTAACCGTGTTGCCACATATTACCGCGGCCACACATCCGGAATCGGCGATTAAGACGGTCGCTAAGAATATTCTTGATTATCGGAATTATGGCAGGTTGAGTTCGTTTGTTGATGCAAATAGGGGGTATTAGCTTAGTTAGAGATGTCCAATAGCCACCTCAATAGTGCATCAATTGGCATCTCAGCTAATATCCATTTTCCTCGTGCGGGAGGCGGGAATATCATAATGGGTAATAAATATAAAAACAAAATATATTCAACTCCCAATTCCGAACTCGATATACGCCTAATTTCGTTAAGCCGTTCTAGAATCATAAGCATTAGTGCCGTTATTATTTTATGTATTGTACCGATTTTTCTAATTTATGAAGAGTGGATTGGGCATTTTGTGGATTGGATAGCCTCTCATTTTTTTGAGCAAGGAAGCTGTTCAGATGCAGACAATTTCACCGGTTGTGAGAATGTTATGCAGATATATTCCACGGCAAATAAAATTGGTTACCGAATTTATTCGTTCATTTTTTATGGCGGAACATCATTTGTTGTCGCTAATCATTTTATGAAAAATTGCAATTTCAGGCTGGTTGAGAC
>CAZOBX010000107.1:18017-18383 GCA_964578045.1 uncultured Kangiella sp.
GGTTGAGACGTTGCTACTTTTTGGTATGTTCACAGGTACGCCATTTACTGCATACTATTTAGCAGGGCATGTTAAAATGGAAAGTGCTATTTTTCACTTTATGTTAATCATGTCTGGCTTCTTAGTTAGCCTTGTATGGATCAAGAAGCAAGAAAGTCGATCGCAGAGAAGATCAAGAGTAATTGAGAACGGATTGAGGAATAAAGATTCGGTTATAACTTCTAGTGCCAGCATCTAAGTATAAGTTAAATTGGTTGTTCATAAGAGAAATAGGATTACATGGAAGCAAAAACAACACTTCATTTATTTTGCGATAAAATGGCCGCTGGAAAATCAACTCTGGCGAGGAAACTCGCAAAACAACAT
>CAZOBX010000108.1:0-207 GCA_964578045.1 uncultured Kangiella sp.
AATACTCTATCAATCAATCTATCAGTCAATACTTGTCTGGCTGGTGATTACCCTTCTTATGATTTTTCTCTATCTTATCAATCAGAGAAAAGTGCAGGTCCTCAAGAAAATGAGACTAAAAATAGCCAGGAGTGAAATCAAAGCAGCATCAATTTTAGATTCAGTAAACGAAGTTGTGGTTGCTGTTGATTGCGAATTAAATATTAC
>CAZOBX010000108.1:217-744 GCA_964578045.1 uncultured Kangiella sp.
ATTCCCTATCTACACGCAGGAAATAGAAATCCCGCTGAATTCCGTTATAAAAGAACAACAACTAAACTCCAATGGCAAATCACTTTTAAAGAGTAAAGAGCTGTATATCGAAACTCGATTAGGACGTAGATTGCCTGTTTATTTACATATCACACGCACCTATGACCTCAACTCAGTATTCAACGGTTACATAATTACTATCGAAGATTTATCAACGACCGAAGAGCTTTCAAAACAAATTATTTTTTACGAAAATAATGACCGACTCACGGGACTGGAAAATCGTCACCAACTAGAGAAAACGCTAACTCAGCAAATTAATCCAATTCGTTCAAAAGACAAGAATAATTCCTTATTCAGTGCGATGATTATGTTCAACTTTGATAATTTTCAATTGGTCAATAGCGCTCATGGATTCAAAGCTGGAGATGAATATCTACGCAAAGTCACAGGAGAGTTAAAAAAGATTATCCCTGACCACTTCTGCTTTAGTCGGCTTGGCGCAGATGAATTCGCCACCTGTGTCT